>JAYSSW010001076.1:0-11783 GCA_043720335.1 Planctomycetia bacterium | reverse complement strand
CTTCAAGGTCGACAACATCAAGCCCACCCTCACCGTCAGCGCCCCCTCCGCCACCGTCACCACGGGCGCGCCGGTCAGGTACACCTTCACCTACGCCGACGCCAACCTCCAGGGCGTCACCCTGACCGCCGCCAAACTCGTCCTCGCCAGGACCGGCACCGCCAACGGACAGATCCAGGTCACCGGCTCCGGTCGCTTCCGCACCGTCACCCTCGTCAACATCACCGGCGTCGGCACTCTCGCCCTTCGCGTCTCGCCCAGCACCGGCGCCGACCTCGCCGGCAACCTCGCCAACGGCTTCGGACCCACCAAGGCCTTCAGCGTCACTGGCAACCGCGCCCTCAGGGTCACCCAGACCATCCTCGCCCCCGCCAACATCGGCGGCACCGCCCTCGTCGCCATCGACATCTACAACACCGGCAGCCAGGTCTCGCTCGGCACGGTCCTCCGCGATGTCCTGCCCGCCTTCACCAGCATCAACCTCTCCCAGAGCACCACGGGCTGGGTCGTCAAGAGCGCCAACTCCGCCGCCATCAGCGTTGGCAACATCGCCGCCGGCGGACACAAACGCATCCTCCTCGCCTTCAACGTCTCGACCACCGCACCCTTCGCCGCCACCATCTCGAACATGGCGGCCGTCTACGACGCCCTGTCGGGCAACACCGCCCTCTCCAGCAGCGTGCTCGCCCTGTCCGTCGCCCGCACCGGCCGCCGCACCTAGGATCGCACCGGCTCCACATCACTGAAACCGCGAACGCCCTGGCCCCCGCAGCCAGGGCGTTCCGCTGCGCGCAGGGTGCATGGAATCCGATTCCCAAGGCAGGCCGTTCGCAGGCCGTTCGCAGGGCTTTCCGAGCTGTTCTGCAACGGCGAGAAACCCGCCCGGTACAATGTTCATGAGGTGGCCAACGCCGATCCGAAACGTGGTGCGGAAATGGACGGCCATTTCTCCTCGCTTCCGAAACATCCAGGTTCCGAAAGGGGAACCACCTCCATGGGAAAGTTCCAACCGCCCCGGCTGCTCATCACCCTCGGCGACGTGGCCGGCATCGGGCCGGAGGTGCTCGTCAAAGCGTGGGGCAAGCTGCAGGGCGGCTGCCGGCTCGCCGTCGTCGGCGACCCGGCCTGGATCCGCCGCGCCTTCATGCACACCAGCGCCGTACTCGACGTCGTCCCGGTGCGCTGCTTCACCGATCTGGAGTCGACTTCCCGGCGCATCGTCTGCATCAACGGCAGCGACCAGGACTTGTCGAAGGTTGTGCCGGGCCAGGTCAGCGCGGCGGCGGGGCGGGCGGCGTACGACTACCTCCGCACCGCCATCGACCTCGTCATGGCGAACGAGGCCGACGGCATCGTCACGCTGCCGCTCCACAAGGAAGGACTGCACGCGGCGGGAATCAACTTCCCCGGCCACACCGAGATCCTCGCCGACCGTGTCGGCGTCAAGGACTTCGGCATGATGCTCTACGCGAAAGGTCCGCTCGTCCAGCACGGCGTCGGCGTCGTCCACGTCACGCTGCACATGGCCCTGCGCGACGTGTTCCAGCATCTCACCACCGACGCCGTTCGCGAGAAGATCCATCTGCTCGACACGGTGATGTTCAAGCTGCGCGGCCAGCGGCCCCGGCTCGCCGTCGCCGCCCTCAATCCGCACGGCAGCGACGGCGGACTGTTCGGCGACGAGGAACGCACGATCATCGCTCCCGCCGTCGCCCTGGCCCGCGAAGCCGGCCTCGACGTGAGCGGCCCGATCCCCAGCGACACCTTGTTCGTCCGCGCCCAGCGCGGCGAGTTCGACGGCGTCGTCGCCATGTACCACGACCAGGGGCACATCCCGCTGAAATTGCTGAGCGGCCTGGCGGCGGTCAACGTCACCCTCGGCCTGCCGTTCGTCCGCACCAGCGTCGCCCACGGCACCGCGTACGACATCGTCGACCAGGGCAGGGCGGAACCCGATTCGCTGGTCCGGGCGGTCGAAGTGGCCGAGTCGCTGGCGAGGCCCGTTTAGCCGTTCGCCTACGGCGAGCGCGGACATGGCGGCATGCGATGATTTCGTTCACTGGCGTGCGTCGCGCCCGCGCTCGCCGTAGGCGAACGGCTAAACTTCACCTTGCTCGAACGCCCCGGCGCGGCGACAATGAACGTGGGGAAGCACGCCCGGAACCGTCGAGGTCGTCATGTCGCAGGCCATCGTTGATCCCGTCGAGATTCGACGTTTCGCCCATTCGCTCAAGCAGTTCAACGGCGACCTGCGCGACCGCCTCGCGGCCCTGCACGGCCAGATGGTCAACCTCGGCGACACCTGGCGCGACCAGGAGCACGAGAAGTTCGTCCAGGAGTTCGAGCAGACGCTCCAGGTGGTCGAGCACTTCCTGGAGGTGTCCGACCAGCACGTCCCGTTCCTCATGCGCAAAGCCGAGCGCATCGAGGAGTACTTGCAGCAGCATTGACGGAGTGGGATGGATCGCGGCAAGGTTCCACCAGCCCGCTCACGCAGGCCGTTCGCCTGAACATGAAGATGCATCGGAAGCGCCGAGCAAGCCAGCCACCCATTGATGGTTCACGTTCAGGCGAACGGCCTGCGTGAGCGGGCTGGTGATATTGTCCTTCGCTCGCTCCTCCTCCCGGGAACCTCCCCCATGAGCACGGCCCATGTCGATTCGACGCAGCGGCTCGGCGACTTCCAGGCGGCGCTTTCGACCTTCGCCCACCGGGGCAAGGACGCGCTGACCTGTGTCGCGCTCGACCTGCGCCGCGCGCAGGAATGGCTGGAGGGCCAGCTTCGCGTCTGGACCCTCGAGATCCGCCGGGCCGAGGAGGAGGTCTTCCGCGCCAAGTCGGAGCTGGCGCTGCGGAAGATGCTCGGCGTGAACGGCCGGGCCAACGACTGCACCGAGCAGGAGAAGCAGTTCCGCCGCGCCACCGCCCGGCTGGAGCGCGCCGAGGAGAAGGCGGCCCGCACGAAGCACTGGCTGCGCGCCCTGCCCGACGCGGTGGCCGAGTACGACCGCCAGTCGCGCCCGTTCCAGGACATGCTGGAGCACGACTGCGTGAAGATGGCCGCGTTCGTCGAGCGTAAGATCGAGCTGCTGGACAAGTACGCCGAGACCCGCCTTCCCACCGCTGCGAAATGAGGGAGCCGCCATGAGCCTGTCGACGGGACGCTACCAGCTGGCCTCGGCGTTCAAGACGCTGGAGGAGCAATGGGAGGGGACGCGGGCGACGTGGCGCGACGAGGTCCGCCGCGACTTCGCCGAGCAGCAGTGGGCCCCGCTGGCGCGCCGCGTGCCAGGCGTGCTGTCGGCGCTCGACCAGCTCGACCAGATCCTGGTGCGCTTGAGGCAGGAGTGCGGGTGAACGTCGCCCGTAACCTCCATGATTGACGTTTTCAAGCCCGCCGTCGCTAGACGGCGCGGGTCGAACCCCCAGGACTTCGCGTTGCTCCGTCCTGGGGCTTGACGGTTCCCTCCCCTCGACCTCCCGCCTGACCGTGAGATGCTCATGAATTCCCCGTGGAGTGAACCGCTTCGGTCCGCGCTCCGGCTGCTGCAGCAGGCGGTCGTGGTGCGTGCCCAGCGCGAGCGCGACATCGTGCAGGGGGTGCAGGTGCGCAGCCAGGAGCTGGAGAGGCAGCACCGCGAGGCGCGCGAGGCGCTGAAGGCCGAATCGGTGCAGGCCGAGCGCGACGGGCAGGCCCGGGACGAGGACGCGGTCGTCGAGGCCGAGCAGCAGGGCAAGGAGAGCAAGGAGGCGCTGCAGCTGCTGCTGGGCAACGCCAAGCGCAAGATCGTCAGCGACTATGATTCGGCCAAGCACGCCCTCGAAACCGAGTTCCGCGACCAGCGCTGGGCCAACAACACGCAGTACGAGGCCGACAAGAAGGTCGCCAAGGAGGAGTGGGGGCAGTCGCAGCGCCGCAGCCGCAGCATCCTCGAACAACTCGTGGTTCACGCCAAGAGCGGCAAGAAGATCTGGAACCGCTGGCACTTCCTCGGCGAGCTGCCCAAGCTCGACGGGCAGCCCGTCATCAGCGACCGCAGCGACCTGTGGGGCGACCTGCAACGCAGCCTCGACGCCGGCGCGATGGCGCTGACGCGGCTGGAGAACCTGCCGGCCACCCGGCTCATCAACGGCGTGCTGCCGTGGCTGGCCATCGCGCTTCTGTGGCTCGTCGCGTCCGCCGCCGCCGCCGCCGTGTGCGAGTTCGCCCTCGAACAGTCGTGGCTCTACGGCGTGCTCGCCGCGTCGCTCGTCGTCGCGCCGCTCGGCATCGGGCTGGTGCTGGCGCGGCAGGCGCGCGTCCGCCGCGAGGCCGCCCAGCACTGGAACACGCTGCTCCTCTCCGTCGCCCAGGCCAAGGCGCTGAGGCCCCTCCATCTCGAACAAGCGCGCGTCGCCTACCACACCCGCCGCGCCGACAGCAAGATCCGCACCAAGGCCCAGCTCAAGCAGCTCACCCGCCAGACACGCCAGAACCTGCAGGACCTGCGCACACAGCGCGAGGAGCAGTTGAAGGGCGCCCAGGCCGACCATCGCGCCAGCCTCGCGGCGCTGGTCGAGGAGACGGCCGGCAGCCTGCGCGACCTCGACGACCGCTCCGCGCGCCGGCACGCCGAGCTGCAGGAGTCGCATCTGCTGAAAGCGAAGGACTTGCAGCAGAGCCACCACCGCGTCCGCGACGAGCACAACCGCAAGCACGCCCAGGAATGGACCACGCTGCTGCGCGAATGGAAGCACGCCTGCGACCACTTCACGCACGTCGGCCGCGCGGTGCAGGAGCGGTGCGCGGCCGCGTTCCCGCCGTGGCAGGCGGGCAACGAAGCCGCGACCGCGCTGCCGTGGGGCATCCCGTTCGGGCGCTGGAAGTTCTCGCTGCAGCAGATCCCCGAAGGGACGCCGCACGACCCGCTGCTCCCCAGGCCGCAGGAGCCCGCCGACGGACTTCCCGCGCTGCTGCCGTTCCCGGAACGCGCTTCGCTGCTGCTGCAAGCGCACGGCGACGGCAAGGCGAAGGCGATCCAGGCGCTGCAAGCGATCCTGCTGCGCTGCTGGACCGGGCTGCCCCCGGGCAAGGTCCGCTGCACCATCATCGACCCGGTCGGGCGCGGCGAGAACTTCTCGGCGTTCATGCACCTGGCCGACCACGACGAGAACCTGGTCCACGGCCGCATCTGGACCGAGACTTCGCATATTGAACAACGCTTGTCGGACCTGACGGGGCACATGGAGAACGTGCTGCAGAAGCATCTGCGCAACCAGTACCAGACCCTGGCCGAGTACAACGCGCAGGCGGGCGAGGTGGCTGAGCCGTTCCGCTTCCTGGTGGTCGCCGACTTCCCGGTGAACTTCAGCGAGGACGCCTGCCGACGGCTGCTGAGCCTGGCGAGCGCCGGAGCGAGGTGCGGCATCTACACGCTGATCCTGCGTGACAAGGAGCAGCCGCTGCCGCACCATGTCGATGTCGCGGAGCTGGAGCGGGCGTGCGTGTGCGTGACGTGGCACAAGGACCAATTCCGCTGGGACGACGACGACTTCGCGCCGTTCCCGCTGGAGCTGTGCGCCCCGCCGGCGCCGGAGCGCTGCACGCAGCTGCTGCAAGCAGCGGGGGAGCGGGCGAAGCGGGCGGGGCGGGTCGAGGTGCCGTTCTCGTCGATCGCGCCGCCGCGCGACGCGTGGTGGACCGGCGACAGCCGAGGCGGCATCGACGCGCCGCTGGGGCGCACCGGGGCGACGGGCAAGCAGCTGCTGAGCCTGGGGCACGGCACGTCGCAGCATGTTCTTGTCGCCGGCAAGACCGGGTCGGGCAAGTCGACGCTGCTGCACGTCCTCGTCACGCAGATCGCCATGCACTACAGCCCGCGCGAGGTCGAGCTGTACCTGATCGACTTCAAGAAAGGGGTCGAGTTCAAGAGCTACGCCAAGGTGGAGCTGCCGCACGCCCGCGTCATCGCCGTCGAGAGCGAGCGCGAGTTCGGGCTGAGCGTGCTGCAGCGGCTTGACGGCGAACTGACGCGGAGAGGCGACCTGTACCGCCAGACCGGCGCGAACGACGTGGCGAGCTGCCGGCAGCACCTCGACGCAACAACCCACGACGCATTGCCGCGCATCGTGCTGATCGTCGACGAGTTCCAGGAGTTCTTCGTCGAGGACGACAAGCTCGCCCAGGAAGCGGCCCTTCTCCTCGACCGCCTGGTTCGCCAGGGCCGCGCGTTCGGCGTCCACATCGTGCTCGGCTCGCAGACGCTCGGCGGGGCTTACACCTTGGCGCGCAGCACCATCGACCAGATGGCAGTCCGCATCGCGCTGCAGTGCAGCGAGGCCGACGCCCATCTCATCCTCAGCCGCGACAACACCGAAGCTCGGCTGCTGTCGCGCCCCGGCGAGGCGATCTACAACGCCTCCCACGGCATGCTCGAAGGCAACCACCTCTTCCAGATCGTCTGGCTGGGCGACACGCTGCGCGAGGATCTTCTTCGCCAGGTCCACGACCTGAGCCGGCAGCGCGGCGAGTACCACACGCCGCTCGTGTTCGAGGGCAGCCAGCCGGTGCTGCTCAGCCAGAACGCACTCTTGCAGAAGCTGTGGCAGCAGCCTTCACCTGTCGCGTCGTCGCATCCGTGGCAGGCGTGGCTGGGCGAAGCGGTCGCCATCAAGGACCCGACGGCCGCCGTCTTCCGCAAGCAGGCGGGGAGCAACCTGCTGATTCTCGGCCAGGACGAGAAGCTCGCGTTCGGCATGTTCCTGTCGAGTCTGCTGAGCCTCGCCGGCTGGGGGCGCGACGTGTTGGGAGCGAGCGAACCGTTCCTGCACCTGGTGCTGGGGCAGGCGGTCGATCCCGAAGGCGAAGCGATGCTCGCGCTTCTTGCCGAGCGGCTGCCTCTGAAAATCTGGCCCGCGCGCGAGCTTCCCACGTTGCTCGACCAACTCGTCGCGGAGAGCGAGCAGCGCGGCGGCGGGGTCGGCGTGGCGGGGCCTGCGTTCCTGTGCCTGTACGGCCTGCAGCGTCTCCGCGACCTCCGCAAGCCCGACGACGACTTCGGCTTTGCGCGCCGCGGCGAAGAAAAGTCTCAGCCGCCGCACCGCCAGTTCACGCGACTGTTGAAGGACGGGCCGCCGTCGGGGATTTTCACGCTGCTCTGGTGCGATACACTGACCAATCTGCAACGCGCGGTCGACCGGCAGGCGCTGCGCGAGTTCGACCTGCGCGTGCTGATGCAGATGAGCGCCGCCGACGCCAGCGCCCTGACCGACAGCCCGGCGTCGTCGAAGCTCGGCCCGCAGCGGGCGCTGCTGCACGCCGAGGACCAGGGGAAGTCCGAGAAGTTCCGCCCCTACCTCCCCCCCGACGTGGCGTGGCTGCGCGGCCTGCTCGACCAGATCGACCAGGCCCCCCGGCACGTCCCCGCCGCGGCGCCCCCGGTCGCCGTCCCCACGGAAATGACACCATGACCGACGCGACCCCGCCCGGACTCGAAGCACGCGTCCCCCTGGCTCCGCTGCTCGGCTATTTGAACTTCTCCGAAGGTCGGCCCGACCCGAAGTTCCAGAAAGCGCTGCACGACGCTTTCGTCTTCCTCGCCGAAGCCGGCGCCGCGCACCCCTGGATCGAGCTGCCCCGCGTGCTGCGTGCTTCCCTCGCGAAGCTGCGCGACGAGGGAAGCGCCGCCTTCCGCGACACGACGCAGGCCGACGCGGTGCTGGCGCTCTCGTTCGGCCTCGTCCTCGCCGCCTACCGCGAGCACCACCGCGACCTGCTCGCCCACCCGAGCGACGCCGACCTGTGGCAGCCGTATTTCCTGGTGCGTGTCTGCGAAGCCGTGCTGGCGCAGCGCGGCCCGTGGGACGACGAGGAGCGCGTCGTCGCCGGGGCGCTGCACGCGCTGAACGACTTCGTCGGCCACCGCCCGGTCGCCGTGCTGGAGTCGCGGCCGCGCGGCGAGCCTTACGACCACGAGCGCGTCCGCCCGATCCCGGTCCACCTGCGCGGCCTCGGCGCCGCCTGGGGGCCGTACCGCGCCATCGTCCACCAGGCGATGCAGATCCTCGAAGGGACCAGCCCCGCCCTCTTGCGCGACGCCAGCTTCGACCCGGCCCTGCTCGACGAGCTGGCCTACGACCCGCGCGGCTACGACTTCAGCCACCCCGCCGAGAAACGCGCCAACTACTGCTTCGGCGAATGGGATCCGCACCACATCGACGTGCAAGGCAACTACCGCCGCTTCGTCATTCGTCAAGTCACGCTCGACGGACTGCTGCAGCGGCTCGACCTCGTCCACGACCTGCCCCGCGCCGAACTGCTCTGGGAGGCGGCGGCCGTCCTTGCCGGGACGATCCTCATGGCCAGCGCCGTCAGCGGCTACGGGCCGGGCGTCCACGATTCGACGACGTCGCTCGGCACGCTCGTCCCGCGCATCGCCCGGACGCGCGAGGCGTTCTACGCCGAGCTGATGAAGCGCGCGCCCGCCCCGCACGCCGAACGGCTCGACCGCGAGGCGAGGCACCGCAAGCAGCCGTTCGCGGGGGCGAGGCAGCACCTCAACCAGTTCCTCGGCCAGCAGCGAGCCCTGCATCTGCAACAGCGACACCTGGCGATGCTGTTCGCGGAGATGGGCTGGCCCGACGCCAGCCGGCGCCAGGTGCGCGGCATCCACGCCGCGTCGGTGCGCATGCTCGCCGAGATCCAGAATCGACTTTCGACCGCCAAGCTGCGGCTCGACCGCGCGGAGCTGTCACGCGCCGCCGACGAGCTGGCCGGCGCCGACGACCTGCTCCAGCGCGGCATCGCCTGCGGCGCCGTCGTCGATCCCTGGAACATCCTCGGCTTCCAGGGGCAGTTCCCGCGCTCCCCGGCGACCGAGGACAGCGTCCGCGACCACCGCATCGACGAACTCACGCGCGTCGTCGGGCAGATGCTGGGGCTGTACGCGCGGCTGCTCAGCGAGGGCGCCGCCCAGGACGGCTTCACCCAGGCCGCCGCCGCCGGCCGCGACATGCTCCGCTTCGCCGCCTGGTGGGACCGCTTCGCCACCACCTCCGTCAGCGAGGTGCCGCATGTCCACGGCAGCGACGCGGTGCAGTCGGCCCAGCACGTCGCCCAGACGCTGCGGCTCTGGCGCCAGCGCGGCGAGGCGTCGGCCGACCTCGGCTTCTGGCGCGAGCAGCTCGAAGGCTTCCGCTCCCCCAAGGCGTTCGCCCTCGTCGTCGAAGCGCTGCTCACCAAGAGCGACCTGCGCGCGTCGATGGCGCTCCTGATGACGTGGATGAGCCAGTCGGAGCAGGTGCCGCTGGAGGAGGGGGAGCATTCGTTCCACCAGCTCAGCCTGCGCTGGATGCTGCTGGTCGGCGCCGACGCTCCCGTTTCGCCTCTGCTGTTCAAGTTCTTCGACCACCTGGAGGCGAACGCCGAGGACTACTGGCACGTCCCGTCGCTCGATCCGGCGGGGGTTGGCCCGGCGAAGAAGGACGACGACGAGGATTCGCTCTACGGCGCCGCGTATGAAGAAATGACGTACCAGGACAGCACCGACGACGGCGAGGAGAGCGACGTCGCCGAGTCGGGGCCGACCAACGATTTCGAGCTGAAGCACGAAGCCGAGCGGCTGGAGAAGCGGCTGCAGTTCCTGGCGACGCTGGCCCGTTTGTGGACGCTCGCCGTCCGCGCGGTGCGGCAGGCGCCCGTCGATGAGGTGTCGCAAGCGCGCGTCCGCGCCTGGCGGAAGAAGGCGAGCGACAACCACGTCCAGCTCGGCCGGCTGCTCGACGCGATCCACCAGCACGACCTGCCCAAGCCGTCCGGCTCGATCGAGTCGATGGTCGACTACGACAGCAGCCGGCACGTCAAGGAGAAGCTGCTGGCGCAGGTGATCGGCGCCAGCCTCGACCACGCGCTCGCCCTCAGCGTCATGGCCGGCGCGCTCGACGATGACACGGAAGCCGGCGCCTGGCGCGGCAGCCTGCTGCGGCTGGAGAAGGCCCAGCGCGCCGGCGACGAGGCCGCCCAGCGCGAGGCGCTGGCGGGCTTCGTAGCATCCTTTCGCGACGAGCCATTGCTGTACACGCCCCTCAGCCAGGGCGGGCATCCCCGGCTCATCCAGCGCGCCAGCCTGGCGCAGATCGTGCTGCGCGGTTTGTTGGCGCATCTGCCGGGGCAGGGGCTGCTGCGCGAGACGTACCAGCTCATCCACCTCGCGCGTCGCATGGAGGCTGAACAGCCGATGACTGGCCCGCGCATCACCGAGTTCGACCGGCTCTTCCAGGCGTGCCTGCAAGCGGTCGTCGAAACCGTGGTCGCCGCCGCCCAGCGCGACAAGGTTGCTTCGGCGCGCATGGTCGACCAGCTCGAGGACGTGGCCGCGCCGTTCCTGCACGTCTGGCAGGACCACAGCCAAACGCTTCGTGTGGGAGCTCTGGAGATGGTCGCCTCCGACAAGGACTGGAACAAGCTCCTCGCCTTCATCCAGCGCCACGGCCGCGACCTCTTCAACGACCGCTTCCTGTCCTTCGCCAACGTGCGCGGCATCCTGCATCAAGGGGTGGGCGCCTACTTCGACGCGCGCCTGCAGAACCCCGACGCCGAGGGGACGCCGCAGTTGATCGAGGAATTGGGCAAGTCGATCGCGCGCGCCGACGCCGAGCGCTATTTGCAAGTCGTGCTTCAGGCAGTCCTTGAGAACTACGAGCACCTGCGCGACTTCAACGCCACGACGACGCAGTCCGACTACGGCGAGAACCTGCACGTGCTGATGCGCTTCCTGCGGCTGAAGGCGAGCTACGAGCGCTCCGCCTGGCAGATGCGGCCGCTCAACGTCGTCCACGAAGTGCTGGCCCGGCACGACGGCGGGGCGGCGGCGCTGTGGCGCACGCAGATCCAGGAGCTGGTCCGCGACGCCTCGCAGGAATTCCTCAAGGAACTCGACCGCCTCGAACGCCAGTTCGGCATCCGCCTGACGACGATCCGCGACCGCCTGGAGGAGCGCTTCGTCAAGCCGATGGAGATCGACCGGCTGTGCGCCCTGATCGGCCCGGCGACGGCGCAGGCGAGCGGCGCGCTCGACCACGACACGCCGTGCCCGCTGGAGGAGGAGCTGAAGCCGTTCGCCGCCCACCCGGTCGGCGTCGGCCAGAACGTGCCCGCCTGGCTGCTGCGGCTGGAAGCCGAGCGCGAGCGCGTGCAGGTCCAGCAGACCCCGCTGGCCCACTGGGCCGAGCTGGTGTTCGAGACCCCCAAACGAGCGGCGTCGTACGATTCGCTGGTCGGGCAGCTGAAGGACTGGGAAAAGCTGCCGGCGTTCTAAGGGGGGGATCGCACGCAACGGCATGACTCTCTCTTTCAAGCCCGTTGCCGACAGGCGACGGGGTCAAAGCACGTGCTGACCCCGTCGCCTATCGGTAACGGGCTTGATACCGTGCATGAATCCCCTCGGTGTCTCCCCACCCACTGAACGCGCGTCGCGTGTTCTTTTTCAGCGCCTGCCGGTTGCATCGGCGAGGCGTTTCGCGCGGCCGGTTCAGCTGCCGAGCAACGCGCCTGCTGTGCCGTTTTTCCGTGCGGCAACGCGGCCCATTTGCGCCCAGCTGCCCGCGCTTCTTGGCCTGCCTCGCCGGCGTCGGGTAGAATTGCCGTGCAAGTGGTGAGTTCGTTCTTCGTGACCTCCGCGTCGGCCTTGTCCGGGCATTCCCACCCGGTCGGCCGAAATTCCCCAATCTCTCTTGCGTCGAGTCAGGATCGACTCGCAGCGATGCTGCGCGCAGGAGGAGTGCAACCTTTGGCAACGCTCTACGTC
>JAYSSW010001075.1:0-2606 GCA_043720335.1 Planctomycetia bacterium | reverse complement strand
CACCGGCGACTTCCCTCCGGTGGAGGCGCCGCTTCCGCCGCGCTTGTTCGCACCAGGTCGCGCAGCAGGTCGGCGGTCGAGATCATCGTGGCGTTCCTTGTGTCATGAAAGCCCAGGGACAGCCGTCCCTGGGGATTTGACTACCCAGGGACGGCCGTCCCTGGGCTTTCGTCCGATTCCTTCACGATCGCCTCGGCTGCGATCGCCTACTGCTGCTCGTCCTTCGGCGCGAACAAGCGCGGCGGAAGCGGCGCCTCCACCGGAGGGAAGTCGCCGGTGTCGTTCTTCAGCATGTGGACGACGCGGGCCACCTCGTCCTCGGTGTTCAGCTGCGACACGAGCAGGTCGCGGTCGTACTGGCACTCGGCCATCAGCTTCACGAGGGCCAGCCGGTGCCGGGCGTAGGTCCAGACGCCGAAGTAGTGGTCGATGGTCGCGCCGACGTAGAGGGCGACGGCGATGGCGACGAGGTAGAACCACCACGAGTTGAGCTTGTCGTTGGCGACCTCGCCGAGCGCGGCTTCCCACCAGCCGACCTGCAAGCCGAACAGCAGGGCGCCGGCGACGAGCAGGCTGGCGAGGAACGGCGTGAAGCTGAAGCCGAGCTGCAGGTCCACGCTGAGCAGGCGGCCGTGCAGGCGCGGCTGGTCGGCGCGCAGCCTCGACATCCGCGACTCGCTGACGCGCATCTCGTCGTTGAGGAACTGGATCAGGATCTCGTCGCCTTCCTTCAGCACGTCGCGAAGGTTCTCGGCCAGGCGCTGGATCCGCTCCTCGCGTTCGTCGTTGAGGTCAAGCTCGTCGGACATCGGCGTTCTCCTGCGGCGCGGGGACTGCCTTCTACTTTAAGAATTCGCGAAGAAAGGAAATAGCGTCTGGTGAGCGATTGGGGATTGTGATACCAAAACCAGGGCAGGGGCCAGGGGCCAGGGGCCAGGGGCCAGGGGTCAGTGGCCAGGGGTCAGTGGCCAGGGGTCAGTCGCCAGGGGTCAGGGGGCAGGGGCCAGGGGGCAGGGGCCAACAAGCCCCAGGATGAGCGAAGCGATTCCTGGGGGTCGGTCGTGCAATCATCTCCTTTGAGGATGCGTCGATGAATCGTCTTCTCGCGTCGTTGGTGCTTCTCGCGGCGGGCTTCCTGGCGACAGGTCGCGCCGACGAGAAGCTGGTGCTGGGCCGCGTCGCCTTCGGGTCGTGCGCCCGGCAGGACAAGCCGCAGCCGATCTGGGACCCCATCGTCGCCGGCAAGCCGCAGCGCTTCCTCTTCCTGGGCGACAACATCTACGGCGACACCAAGGACATGGAGGTCATGCGCGAGAAGTACGCCCTGCTCGCCAAGATCCCCGGCTACCTGAAGCTCCGCGCCGCCTGCCCCATCCTCGGCACCTGGGACGACCACGACTACGGCGTCAACGACGGCGGCGCCGACTACCCCAAGAAGGACGAGTCGCAGGTCCAGTTCCTCGACTTCCTCGGCGTCGCCAAGGACTCCCCGCGCCGCGCCCAGAAAGGCATCTACCACGCGGAAGTGTTCGGCCCGCCCGAGAAGCGCGTGCAGATCATCGTCCTCGACACGCGCTACTTCCGCGGCCCGCTCGCCAAGCGCGGCACCTTCATCCGCGACCAGGGGCCGTACGTCCCCAGCACCGACAAGACCTCCACCATGCTCGGCGAAGCCCAGTGGAAATGGCTGGAGGAACAGCTGAAGGTTCCCGCGAAGATCCGCATCCTCGCGTCCAGTATCCAGGTCGTTCCGCAGGACCACGGCTGGGAGAAGTGGATGAACCTGCCGCACGAACGCGAGCGCCTCTATCAGCTTCTCAAGGACACCAAGGCCGCCGGCGTCATCGTCCTCAGCGGCGACCGCCACCTCGCCGAACTGTCGGTCATGGATGCCGGTCTGGGCTACCCGCTCTACGACCTCACCTCCAGCGGCCTCAACTTCGGCTCCCCCGTCTGGCGCAAGCTCGAAGTCAACCGCCATCGCGTCGGCACCATGAACGCCGGCAACAACTACGGCGCCGTCAACATCGACTGGGACAAGGCCGACCCCGTCATCGCCCTGCAGATCCGCGACGAGGTCGGCGACGTCGTCATCCAGGAGAAGATCACCCTCAGCCTGCTCCAGCCCGGCGCCTACAAGAGCAAGGCCGGCGCGAAACTCGTTGTCATCAACGAGAAGGCGATGACGCCCGATCTGGTGAAGGAGCTGCTCAAGAAGGAAGTCACGCTGGAGATGACCGTCGTCGCCACCGGCGCCAGCGCCAAGAGCGGCATGATCTTCCTCAACTCCGCGACCGACCGCAAGAGCGAGGACAACTTCACGGTGGTGCTCGACAAGAAAGCACAGGAAGGCCTGAAGGCCGCCGGCATCGCTGACGCCCGCGCGTACTTCGAGGGCAAGGCGATCGCGGTGACGGGCACGCTGTCGCTGTTCAACGGGGCGCCGCAGATCGTCGTCTCCGACGCGAAGCAGATCCAGGGGAAGGATTGACCGCGATTTCCCCTCGCGCTTGCAATCGCCCGCCGCGCGTGGTTTCATAAGGCGCCCGTTTAGCCGCTCGCCTACGGCGAGCGCGGGCGCGGCACCACGCGGAGATCCGATCCGC
>JAYSSW010001074.1:0-5540 GCA_043720335.1 Planctomycetia bacterium | reverse complement strand
GGTAGCCCTGCCCGTCCCAGCGCTCGTGGTGCGAACGCACGATCGGCACGACGGAGCACAGGTCGGGCATCAGCCCGGCCATCTCGGCGCCCTTCGTCGTGTGCGCCTTCATGGCCTCGAACTCCTCCTGCGTCAGCCGGCCCGGCTTGCGGAGGACGGCGTCGGCGACGCCGATCTTGCCCAGGTCGTGCAGCGGCGCGCCGAGGCGGAGCAGCTCCAAATCCTCAGCGGACAGCTGGCATTGCTGGCCCAGGAGGACCGCGAAGATGGCGACGCGCTCGGAGTGGTCGCCGGTGGGCGCATCGCGCAGTCCGACCGCTGCGGTCAGCTTTTCAACCGCGGAAAGAAACAACTCGCGATGCTTCGTCATGGGTTCCTCTCTTGACCGACGTGGGGTTCGTTCCAGCCGAGCAGCCAAGCGCGCCTGCCGGGTTGGCTGCAGCACCATCCTACCACGCGAAACCAGCGATGGCGCCCCATGTCGGCTGCAGCGCCTGGTCCGGCGCCTGTCTTGGTTCGGGACGCCGACGGCTCGCTGCGGGAAGCGCGCGGCAGGGCAGGACAACGGCGTGGCGAGGCGTGGAAAAAATCTTCCTTCGCGCCGGCGCCGCACCTCGTCGCCATAATGACCGGGGGTTGATCCCGCAAGCCATCCTCGCGACGGGTCGAAGGCCATGTCCACCGCTCCCGCGAACGCGACGACGACCCCCGGACGCGCGGCGTGGCGGGCGCCTCTCGTGCTGGCGGCGGCGGCGTGGACGGCGGGGATCGTGCTGGACCGCTTCGCCGTCGTGCCGCTGCCGATCAGCCTCGTCGCGGCGATGGCCGCCACGCTCGCATGGCTGTTCCACGAGACCTCGAAGAAACCACTCGGCGTCGTTTATCTCGCGCTGGGCATCGCGTCGCTGGGGACGGCCTGGCACCACCTGCATCGGCACCATGTCGCCAGCGACGACGTCAGCCACGCGGTCGACCACGACGGCCGGCCGCTCCGGCTGCGCGGCGCTCTGCAGTCGTCGCCCAGCGTCACCGCGGCGCCGAAGCCCGACCCGCTGCGCAGCCAGCCCGCCAAGGCGACGACGCGCTTCGTGCTGCGCGTCCGCGAGCTGGCGACCCCGGCGCAGGGCCAATGGCAGCCCGTGACAGGACGCGTGCAAGTGACGGTCGTCGGCGCGGTGCGTGGCGTCACGGTCGGCGACGTGGTCGAGATTTTGGCCCGCGTCAGCTTGCCGGGCGAACCGGGCAGCCCCGGCGAGTTCGACTACGCCGGCTTCCTGCGCGACCAGCAGATCACCGCCGTCGCCAGCGTGCAGAGCGCCGACGAAGTGACACTCCTGGAAAGCCGTTGGCCGACGACGTGGGGCGGCTGGCTGGCCGTATTGCGCGATCTCGGTCAGCGCGCTCTCGCCGATCGGCTGCCGTTCCCCGAAAGCGCCATCGCGCAGGCGCTGCTCCTGGGCGACGGCTCCGGCATGGCGGGCGACGACTGGGACAAGTACCTCCGCACCGGCGTCATCCACGTCCTCGCCATCTCCGGCCAACATCTCGTCGTCCTCGCCGGCTTCCTCTGGCTGATCTGCCGGGCGCTCGGCATGCGAAGGCGCCGCGTCGCGCCGGTCGTCGGCGCCGTGCTGTTCGTCTACGCGCTGCTGACCGGCGGGCGGCCTCCCGTCATGCGGGCGGCGTGGATGGTTCTCGCCTACGTCGGCGCCGTGCTGCTGCGCCGGCCGATCCACACCGCCAACACGTTCGCCCTCGGCTGGATCGGCGTGACCATCGTCAACCCCGCCGACGTGTTCAGCTCCGGCTGCCAGCTCAGCTTCCTCGCCGTTGCAATTCTGATCTGGGGCATCGGCCCGTGGTTCGCGCAGCCCACCGATCCCATGACGCAGCTCCTCGACGAAAGTCGGCCGTGGTACGGAGCGCTCGGCGTCTGGCTGTGGCGGATGCTGTGGACCAGCTACGCCGTCAACGCGGCGGTCTGGCTCGCGGTCAGCCCGCTCGTCGCGTCGCGCTACCATCTCGTCTCGCCGATCGCGCTGCTCATCGGACCACCTCTCGTGCTGCTCACGTCGCTGGCGCTCATCAGCGGCTTCCTGGTGCTGCTGCTCGCGTGGTGCCCGCCGCTCGCCTGGCTGCCGGCGCTGGCGACGCAGGGCTGCCTGGCCGGCTGCGACGCGCTCGTCAACCTGGGCGGCTTCGGCTACTTCTTCGTCCCCGACACGCCGACCTGGTGGCTCGTCGTGTTCCATTTCGGCCTGCTCGCGGCGCTCGTTTGGCAGCCGTCGCGCCGTGTCGTGCGATACTGCCTCGCCGTCGGCGTCGCCTGGCTGATGCTCGGCGTCGCGATGCTTTTGTGGCCGCATCGGCCCGGCGAGTTCCGCTGCACCTTCGTCGCCGTCGGGCATGGCGGCTGCACCGTCATCGAAACGCCCAGCGGCGAAGTCGTCGTCTACGACAGCGGCGCCCTGAGCGGCCCCGACGTGACGCGCCGGCAGGTGGCGCCGCTGCTGTGGAGCCGGGGCATCCGCCGCATCGACGAGGTGATCGTGTCGCACGCCGACCTCGACCATTTCAACGGCCTGCCGTCGCTGATCGAGCGGTTCGCGGTGGGGCGGGTGACGATGACGCCGACGTTCGCCGAGCGGACGACGCAGGCGGTGCAGCTGACGATGCAGGCGCTGGAGCGGCGTGGCGTGCCGACGCGGATCGTGCAACGCGGCGACGTGTGGAGCCGCGACGGCGTGACGTTCGACGTGCTGCATCCGCCGGAGAAGGGGCCGGCGGGCAACGAGAACGCGCGCAGCCTGGTGCTGCTGGTGCGGAGTAATGATTTGGCTATCCTGCTGACGGGCGATTTGGAAGGGGAGGGGATGGAGCAGGTGCTGGGGCTGCCGGCGCCGCCGTTGGACGTGGCGATGGCGCCGCACCACGGCAGCGACCGCTCGAACACGCCGCGTTTCGCGAAGTGGGCCAGGCCGCGCGTGGCGGTGAGCTGCCAGGCCGCCCCGCGCTTCGCGCAGTTCGCCGGCCAGCACTACGACGCCGTCGGCGCCGCTTACCTCGCGACGTGGCCGCACGGCACCGTCACCGTGCGGCAGACGCCGAACGCGGCGTGGGTCGAGACGTTCCGCACGCGGCGGCGGGTGGAGTTGCGGTAAAATCAAGGATCAACGAGGCAAAGGTCCTGCTTCTTCTGTTTCGCGAGTCCCGCTTTCTTGCTTTCGAGCCATTTGTAACTCTCGAAACGCCCGTATGGTCCCGCGAACCCAGGTTGACGACCGCGTGTCATCGCGTAAGTTTCGTTTGAAATTCGCAATCCAATTGTCAAGCGGCTCTCTTGGTCGGAGTTCAGAACATGATCGAATCAAGATTTTGGCGAGACGAGCTTAAAGCAGATATCAGGTGGTTGAAAGCCAAACGGCGTTACAAACGCTGGTCCGAAAAACAAATGGTCCTTTATGAGCGGAAGTTGATGCTTGTTGCTTTCCAAGTGCGAACCTTGCTCGAACGTCCAAAAACGAAATTCGCCTTGAAATCAGCGAAAATCGACGTGACGAAGTACAAGCGGATTGGAAGCAAGCCCTACACGAATTCTGGCAGCGGGCTTCTTCACGAGCGGTTCGACCTATCGAAGCCGGTGCCTGCGCAATTGTCATCATGGGATGTTTGCAATCAGCTCATTCATCATTACGTGCTCTTCGCAACTTCGGAGCGGAAAGGCCAATTCACTTCGATACTCGTTTTCTCTGACTACAAGAGACTCGAATGCATGTTTGAAATCGAAATCGACAGCCTCATCGATTTTTTCTCCGTTTTTAGCGACGATTCATCTGCCCCGGACCAGCTATACTCCAAATGGAACGAAAAAAAGCAGGACTTCAAATACTTCCAGCCGCCTGAATCGACGTAAGTGTTGCGATCTTCAATTCAAAGTCGTCAACATTGCGTTGGCATCCTGGCTACCGTGCGATCATCGCGGCGCTGGCTTATCTCGGGCTGCGTCCATTTCGCGGGTGCCCTCGTAGACGCCAAGTTCCTCGTGGAGACGGGCGATCATCTTGCGGACGCCGGCTTTCGTCAGGCCCTTCGCGGGGAGCGGGCTTGTCTCCTGGAGACGGGCCAGCCATTGCTCCAGGTGGACGAGTTCGTCTTTTGCTTTGTCGTATTCCTGCGCTGTCGCGATCATAGTTGGATCTCCACCAGTCCTTTGCGGCGTCCGTCTGCTTCGCGGGTTCGTGAGAAGAACTCGCACCAGCCTTGCCAGTCCTCTTCGTCCTCCGCCGCGAAAAGCTCCTCGGGGCGGCGCGTCAAAATCATTTGCTCCAGTTCCAGAGCGGCTGCAACGCCTTGATCGACAAGGTCCGAAAAATCTGGCGGCAGGTCGATGACGGCGTCGATGTCGTCGGGCTCTTGCTTCGCCGTCACGAAACTGCCGTCGAGCAGCAATCGGCTCGCTCCCACCATCCACCCCAGTTCGATCCAGCGGCGGAGGCGGATCACCAGTCGCCGCCGACGACGGGAGGCGCTGCCGAAACGGAACGTCGCTTCCGCTTCCAGGCACGGCCAGATGCCTTCTGGCAGGTAGCCATCGGGGCGGAAGTCGGGGACTGCTCTTTGATCCATATTGGTTTATTCCCCCTGTGGAGGTGGCGGTCCACTCGCTCGAAGCGGGAAGTTTAATTTTGAGACATCATTTCTTCCGTGAATTCTAGCCGATTCGACCCGACGATTGCAAGCAGCGTCGCAACGCCAAAATCGCAACGGCTGCACCAGCCCCTCGCAAACTCCGCGAAGCCCTGTCCGTTCGCATCGCGCAAGCACGCCACTCGCCTTGTCGCAAGGCTGCGCCGCCGGGAGCGTCAGTTGCCTCGGATCGAGACTCCGAGTTGTCCGAAGGACATCCTGTGGTTGAAGCCGCCGCTGGTGGAGTTGTAGGAGACAGTGACGCCGTGGCCGAGGTTGACGGGCCATTCGAACACCGTCTCGGAGGTGGTGCGCTTGCGTTCGCCGCTGGAGCTGACGCGTTCGCAGGCGGGGGCGCCGTTGGAGGTGCGGATGCCGGGGAAGACGGCGAACCAGTCGCCCTTGCCGGTGTTGAGGTGGTGGTAGCCGAAGAGGTAGATGTTCTTGCCGGGCTGGGCGTTCCGGCTGCTGAGCCTGGGGAGGGAGACCTTGCCGGCCTTGGCGTTGGCGAGAGCTTCGTCGAAGGCGCGCTGACAGACGTCCTTGGCCATGGAGCCGTCCCAGGTGAGGGCGATCAGGATGACCTCGTTTCCTCCCGGATAGACGGCGAAGCCTTTCTGGGGCTTCTCGATCCATTTGTCGAAGGAGAGGGCGACGGGAGGATTGGCGGGATTGGTTCCCGGCCCCGGCTGGCTGGCGCGGGTGAGGGTCTGCGTGCCGGAGTAGGCGCCCTGGTTGTTGGCGCGGACGGCGACGTACTTGAGGTCGAGCTTGTTGTCGCTGGCGGTGATGGTGAAGGTGTAGGAGGCGAAGGAGTTCTTGCCCTTGAGTTCGAGGCCGCCCCCCTTGGCGGC
>JAYSSW010001073.1:0-2608 GCA_043720335.1 Planctomycetia bacterium | reverse complement strand
AAGACCTGGACGGAAGGACAGAAGCTGGGCCGCGACACCTGGATCTTCTGGACCGGGGGCAACCAGCAGTTCTACCGCCAGCTCGCGGTCAGATCCGGGCCGAGCATCAGTGGCGGACAGCTTCTGTCGCCCATCTCGGTCGATTTCTACCGCATCCTCGACTCGCGCGATCGCCAGGACCGCTTCCGCAAGCTCGGCCTCATCAACGAGCCGAACACTCGGATGGCGAAAAAAGCCGACGATTACGGCTTCTGGTTCGACGACGTGAAGGAGCTGCAACGCGACCCGGACTATCCGCCCAACCGGGAAGCCAACAAGAAATCGTACGGCGAATCGACCGGCGTCGTCGGGCTGCGCAAGTTCCCCAACCCGAAGTTCGACAAGGGCAGGTGGGCAGGCCGCGAGAAGGATTTGGCCCGCGCCTACTTCACCGCGCCCTGGGCGATCGAGCCGCCGTACCTCATCGGCCTCAGCTGCGCGTTCTGCCACATCGCCTTCGATCCGACGAATCCGCCTGCCGACCCTGCCTCGCCCGGCTGGGACAACCTCGCCGCCAACATGGGCAACCAGTATTTCCGCGAAGGGGACATCTTCCTCGGCGACGGCCGCGTCCTGTTCGGCAACAAGGGGCAGCGACCCCCCGCGAAAGACGGCGTCCCCGCCGACCCGTACAAGACCGACGGCCTGCCACGCAACTCGTTCCTGCGCCAGTACGGCGTCACGCAGCAGCCTGGCACCTCCGAAACCTCGCGCATCTCCTACGATTTCATCAACAACCCCACCACGATCAATCCGATCTTCAACCTGGGCAGCCGCCCGCTCTTCCACGAAACCACCCCCGACGGCACGCAGCGCCTGGTCAACCACGTCCTCCGCGACGGCGCCGACTCGGTCGGCATCGAAACCGCCATGCTGCGCGTCTGGATCAACATCGGCATGGAAGGCAACTACTGGCTCGACCATCTCTTCAACCCCGTCAACGGCCAGCGTCAGCAGCCCTTCGACCTCGACGAGATCCGCCTGAACGTCCCCAAGGAGCGCCAGGACGAGTTGAAAGCCACCTACGGCCCGCAGTTCGGCACTTATTGGAAGGAAGCGGAGCAGCGCAACCCCAACCTCATCAGCTACCTCGCGTCGTACACGCCGTTCACCTACAAAAAGGCGTACGACCGGCTGCTCCTCAAGACCGACATGGCGAAATTCACCCCGGAACTGCTCTCCTTCCAGCTGGCGAGAGCGGGAGGCTACGCCAAGGGAATCGAACCGGAGATGCTGGAGCGGTTCAAGGAGGTGCTCCCCGTCGACGAGGAGAAGTCGAAGCGGGGCGCCCAGGTCTTCGCCCGCAACTGCGCCGAATGCCACTCCAGCAAGCAGCCGGTCTACTCGCAGACCAGCAAGGCCCAGAAGGAGCAGTTCTTCCTCGACTCGGTGCGCTCGCCGACGTTCCGCGCGGGCAACTTCCTGGGCGACGACAAACGCTACAAGGCCAGCGACCTCGGCCTCAACCTCGCGCGCTCGCTGGGGACCAACGCCATCGACGGCGACGTGTGGGCGAACTTCTCGTCGAAAGACTACAAGGCCCTGCCGCCCCTCGGCCGCCTGACGCTGGAGATCCCGTTCCTCAAGGGCGAGCCGCCGATCAAAGTCGCCTTCACCCCGCCGGGCGGCGGGCGCGGCTACTACCGCACCGCGTCCCTCATCAGCCTGTGGGCGACCGCCCCCTACCTGCACAACAACTCCGTCGGCGACTACGTCGTCGTCAAGGACGGCAAGCCGGCCCTTGTCCCCAACGACGGCACGCCGCTCGTCGATCCGATCGACGTCTCCGTCGCGGGACGTATGGCGATGTTCGTCGACGGCATGGAGAAGATGCTGTGGAAGGAGAAGCGGCGCCAGTGGATCAAGCGGACGCAGGTCGACTGCAACCTGGTCGAGGTCGTGCCGAACCTGAAGCCGACGCTGGTCTCGCTGGTGGAGATCTTCGTCCTGGAGACAGTCGAGGCGGAGATCCGCAACCTGCTGACGCACGCCATCGCCGAGGGGATCATCCCCGCCGACAAGGCGCCGCTGGTGGAGGCGGGTTCGCGGCGCTACCTGCCGATGTACATGCAGAGGCTGCGCGGCAAGATCAAGGAGGCCGACGACGGCGACGACCGGACCTTCCACCTCGACCTGACCGACTTCAAGAAGGAGCTGGGGCTGATCCTGGCCGACTTCCAGCCGGTCTTCCTGAAACTGCACGAGCCGAAGACGGCGTCGCAGCTGGTGGCGCTGAAGACGCTGCACGGCGTGGTCGCCAAGAAGCTCAGCCGGCTCGACGACTTCGCCGACGCGCAGTACTTCACGATCCCGCAGGGGACGCCGGTCAACCTGTACGCCAACCTCGACATCAGCAGCATCACGCCGGCGTTCCTGGCGCACCTGAAGCACCGCGACGACCCGCGTGCGCTCGTCACGGAACTCCTGCGGCTGAGCCGCTGCCCCGACCTCGTCGAGGACCGGGGCCACACGTTCGGCGCCGACCTCAGCGACGAGGACAAGTGGGCGCTCATCGAGTTTTTGAAGTCGCTGTGACGCGGCGGCGTGCATCCATGCGGAGGTCCGGGCG
>JAYSSW010001072.1:0-11813 GCA_043720335.1 Planctomycetia bacterium | reverse complement strand
ATGCCCTACTTCCCGGCCCTCCGCTGAACGTGCGCGACCGGATCGCGGAGCTGCTCGCCGCAGTGGTAATTCGCTTGCTCCGACGAAGCAGGCTCGATCCCCGCAGCGACGCGCCGCCCCGCGTGAGGGATTCCCGCCAAGACGATGGTTGATGCACAGCGTCCTGGAAGCCGCTCCGCAGCCGCCCCCTGGGGCGGCTGCGGAGCGCGTTTTTTGTTATCCATGCATGGCCGTGCAAGGTCGGTTTTTGGCGCTTGGAGACGTTGGCAGGCTCGAACCACGCCTTTGGCAGCCTCCGAGCAGGGGGAAGCCCAGGAAGCATCGACGGCGCAATCAATTGCGTTCAATCGATTTAGGCCAAGTTTTCCGAACGATGGAATGCGCGGTCGTGGTGTCCCCCACTAGATGCGATTCAATCTTTGGGGAAGCAACCGAAATGCCCGCATGCGCCACGCCCGGAAGGGAACTGCTTCATGTCCTTGCGAACCAGCGGAAGGGGTCCAGCCCCGCTTCGATGGGAAGAGGGGGGGGTGTGGTTTCCTTGATTGGTTGGGCGGCCAGCGCGAAGGCTGGCCGCCCAAGTCTTCAGAACCATTCGTGTCAACGAGTTTCAATCCCCAGCCGGTCCAAGGACCGGCCGCAGCGTTCACGATAGTTCGGCTTTGCCGCAGGTCAAGGGCATGGACCGTTTGCGGAGCCGGCGGGGACGGCTCTGGGCGGCGCCTGCCGTCCGTGCCGCCATGCTGTCGTCGTCAGGATCAGCCGCTGCCCAGGACGACCGGCTTCGCGTCGAACGAGCTGCAGTTGTGCTCGATCAACTGGACTCCCCTAGGCAGCGCGGCCGTGTCCACGTCGATCACGAAGTCCCCGAAGCCGCAGGGGGGCGCTGCCGCGTTCCGGCGTTTCGGCGCGACCCGGTCCTGCAGGGCGTGGGCGGCGGCGCTGCCGAGTTTGCCGGCGTGCTTGAAGACGTAGAGCCCGCGCACCGCCATCCGTCCCTTCCCTGAGGAACAGTCAAACTCGAACATCTAAACCAACGCCCTCCAGAGGGACTCCAGGTCGGGGCCGCTGAAGCCGGTGTGCGCCGCTAGGTGGGGCGAGGCGAGCGGGAAGCCGCTGCGCGACGCCTCCACCCCCTACCTACCGGAATGCAGTTCGAAGTGTGGAATCTCGGGGTGCGAGACGGACCGGGCTGTTAACTCCGTGGGGGCTGTGAACCAGAGATTCCGAGTGTTTGGGCGCGCAATCTCGGGGTGCGAGAGCAACCTTCAAGGTTCCTCTCGCACCCCGAGAAATCGCCAACGAAACAGAGATCTTTGCCTGGCGGGGCGGATCGACGGAAGTGCTTGCAGGAAAGGCGGAAAAAGCGAAACGCCGAGAGGCGGACCTCTCGGCGTTCTCTGTCAACTGGTGGGGAGCGTTTGCTCGCTCCCCGACTGAAGGCTCCCCAAGAGGAACGCTCTTCGTAACAATACGCGCGCGAACGCATGACGCAACCTGAAGAGCTAGAGGAGGTTAGCGATTCCGAATCCCTCTCGGCGGTTAGAGCGAGAGGAACACTCCTCGAAATTCCGACGCTGCTTGCAAACCGCTCCGCCATCGCGCATCATGGCACGACCCATTTCCTCGGCCCGAGTGCGACGCCATGCCCGGTCCTTTGCCCCCGAAGCCCAAGCCCACTTCTTTCGGTTCCCCGGGCGAACAGGGCCTGGCCCATACCCAGGCGTCGCGTGAGGTCATCCAGGAGTTCTGCCCGCTCTCCGAGTCGCTCGAATGGGAGCTGGGCCAGCGTACTTTCATGAGCGAGGCAACAAGTAGTTCAACACCGATGCCTCGCCTGTGCCGTTCGTCATCAACAATTACGGCACCCTCTCCCGCAACGCTGCCGAGGTTTTCTACGCTTCGCTCCTCTAAGCCGACTGGGCCGGCACGTCGGAACGCGACATCCATGTCCTCGAACTCGCTATCGGCGTCGGCCTGTTCGCCCGCTTCCATCTCGACCATTTCCGTGACCTTTGCAAGCGGCAGCGCAAGGACTACTATGGCCGCCTCGTCGACATAGTCGCTTGCATGAAGTTTGTTGCTCTGGGAAGACATTTCGATCAGGTGAATCCATGAACCGCCGGCTTCTGTTCCGTGTCACGGCGCCGTCGATCCTTGTCGGGCTGCTGCTGCTTGCGGCGAGCGTGATGGGGGCGTGGACCAACTACCACCTGCAGAAAAACCTCGCGAGTATCCTGTCCGAGAACGTGACGAGTTTGAAGGACGCCCAAGCCCTAGAGATCCACGTGCGCCAGCTCCGCTTCCACAACCTGCTGTACCTGCTCGACCCGAAGACGGAGCGCCTTAAAAAGATCGCGGCGGACGAGTCCAGCTTCGAGACGGCACTGCAGTCGGTGCGGGACACGCCGTTGACCGCCGAGGAGGAGGACATCGTCCAGGCGATCGAGAAAGGGTACCGCGAGTACAAGGATGAGCAGGCGCAGCTCCGCGAGAAGGCGAGGCAGATGACGATCGGCCAGCTCCACGAGCACATCGACTCGCATCCGGTGCTCCTTGTGGTGGAGCCGTGCCGAAAACTGTTCCGGGTGACCCAGGAAAGGATGGAGCAGACCGCGCGGGAAAGCAGGCAGGTGAGCCAAACGTCGCTGTACGCGATGCTGCTCGTCGGTGTAGCGGGGCCGCTCGCCGGGCTGGTCGCCGGCTACGGCATCACGCGCGGCCTGCGACGGTCGATCTACCGGCTCAGCGTCCATGTGCAGGACATCGCCCAGCACCTCGACCGCGACCTCGGCACCATCAGCGTCGTCGCCGACGGCGACCTGCACTCGCTGGAGGAACAGGTCCGCCTCATCGTGCAGAAGGTGGAGCAGGCCGCCCAGCTCCTGCAGCAGCAGCAGCGAGATCTGCTGCGCACGGAGCAGCTTTCGCAGGTCGGGCAGCTCGCCGCTGGCGTGGCCCACGAGGTCCGCAACCCGCTCACCGGGATCAAGATGCTGGTCGAGGCGGCGCTGCGGCCCAGTCAGCCGCGCGCGCTCAGCACCGAGGACCTGCGCGTCATCCACCGCGAGGTGCAACGGCTGGAGCAGACCGTGCAGACCTTCCTCGACTTCGCCCGACTTCCCGCCCCGGAACGCCGCGCCTTCAACTTGCGCGACGCAGTCGCGCGCGCCTGCGCGCTGGTGCAGGTCCGCGCGGAGCAGCAGAACGTGGCGATCGAACGCACGGAACCGACGGAGCCGGTGATCGCCGAAGTCGACGCCGGCCAGATGAACACGGTTCTTGTGAACTTGCTGCTCAACGCGCTCGACGCGATGCCGCAGGGGGGCGGAATCGCCATCGAGCTGCTGCCGGGGTTGCAGGGCTGGATCGTGCTGCGTGTCTGCGACACGGGGCCTGGGATCGCGCCCGCAGTCGCGGAGCGGCTGTTCCAGCCGTTCAGCACGACCAAGGCGCACGGCACCGGCATGGGCCTGTCGCTGTCGCGGCGCATCCTCGACGAGCACCAGGGGACGATCCACGCCTACAATCGTGAGCAGGGGGGCGCCTGCTTCGTCATCAAGCTTCCGGCTTGCGGAGAACCACGGTGAGAACCATGCTGGTCGTCGACGACGAGGAGAGCGTGCGCTACTCGTTCCGCAGCGTCTTCTCGTCGGATCAAAGAGAGGTCGTCACGGCGGCGACGGCGGCCGAGGGGCTGGCGCTGACGCTCCAGCGCTCGCCCGAGATCGTCGTGCTCGACCTTCAACTGCCCGACCGCACGGGGCTGGAGCTGTTCGCGGAACTGCGCCAGCTGTCGCCGCGCACGCCGGTCGTGTTCATCACGGCGCACGGCACGACGCAGACCGCCATCGAGGCGATGAAGCAGGGGGCGTTCGACTACCTCATCAAGCCGCTCGACCTGGAGCGGCTTACGCAGGTGATCGAACGCGCGTTCGAGGCGGCGCGGATGATGCGGATCCCGGCGGTGGTCCCCGACCTCGACCTGGGCGACCAGATCGTCGGCCGCAGCGCCGTGATGCAGGAGATGTGCAAGTCGATCGGCCGGATGGCGCCCCAGGAGGTGAACGTCTTGATCCTGGGGGAGAGCGGCTCCGGGAAGGAACTGGTCGCGCGCGCCCTGTACCGCCACAGCCGCCGGGCCGAGGCGACCTTTCTCGCGATCAACTGCGCCGCCATCCCGGAGACGCTGCTCGAAAGCGAGCTGTTCGGGCACGAGGCCGGCGCGTTCACCGGGGCGGTGCGACGGCGCATCGGCAAGTTCGAGCAGTGCCACGGCGGCACCCTCTTCTTAGACGAGATTGGAGAGATGTCCCCGGCCGTGCAAGCGAAGCTCCTGCGCGTCGTGCAGGAGCAGCGCTTCGAGCGCGTCGGCGGGACGGAGACGATCGAAGTGAATGTCCGCATCCTGTTCGCCACCAACCAGGACCTGCCTCGCCTGGTGGGCGAGGGCCACTTCCGCAAGGATCTCTTCTACCGGCTCAACGCAGTCAGCCTGCAGGTCCCGCCGCTGCGGCAGCGCATCGAGGACGTGCCGGAGCTGGCCCATTACTTCCTTTTCCGCTTCAACCGCGACCTTAACCTCGACTTCCGCGGCATCGCCCCCGAAGTCATCGAACGCTTCCAGCATCACGACTGGCCCGGCAACGTCCGCGAACTGCAGGGCGCCGTCCAGCAGGCGATGCTCAACGCCTCCGGGCATCTCATCCTGCTCGAATTCCTCCCGGCGTCGCTCGGCGCTGTCGAGCGATCCGCCGCGCCGGATCGACCCGTCGAGATCCGCGCCGACCTGGACGCGTTCATCGACAAGCTCCTCTCAGAGAACCAGGACCAGCTTCATGAGAAGGCGCTCGCCGCCCTCAATCGCGTCCTGTTCACCAAGGTGCTCCAAGCGACGCACGGCAACCAGGCGCGGGCCAGCGAACTGCTCGGCCTCAACCGCGCCACCCTGCGCCACCGCCTGCGCACACTCAAGTTGACGGTCGACAAAGTCCCCATCGACCTCGAAGCGAAGGATCGCGACGACACGGCTTGATCCACCTTCTTTGCAGGGGTTGTTTTTTCATCGTCGTGGACAGCAATCGACCACGCTCCACACGCCTGCATCCCTCCCGCATCGCCACGTCTCCGCAAATCGGGGTGAATTCGGCGTTTCCGAGCCTCGCCGTGATTCGGCATCGCGTTTGCTTCGCGACCAGTCATGAAGTTCAACGCAATCCCGACAGGATGGGGGCGAACCATGTTCACCCATGTTTTGGTCTGGCTCGACGACGAAGCGCGGGACGCCTCCCTGTTTCAGCAAGCGCTGAACTGGGCTTCGCTTCTTCGTCTCCCCCTCGAAGGCTGCTCCGTCCGCACCGACGAAAAGACGGGCCGCGCCGCTCGTCCCTCAAACGACCTGTGGTTCGCTCGCGAATCGGCGGCGCGCCAGGTCGCTTGGAACCATGTCTATCTCGATGGAAACCTTTACGAAGGCATGCAGCAGTACCTCCGTCCGCTCGGATGGTCGGTCTGCGGCGACAGTGAGTTCCACCGCTGGGGTCG
Organism: Planctomycetia bacterium; assembly: GCA_043720335.1. Lineage (GTDB taxonomy): Bacteria > Planctomycetota > Planctomycetia > Gemmatales > Gemmataceae > JAYSSW01. The sequence goes on along the minus strand of JAYSSW010001072.1, from coordinate 6,269 downwards.
AACCATCCCGCATGGAATCCTCGACACGTTGCAGTCGTCCATGATGATCGCCTCGCCCGCCCACCGCGACTTGCAGCGTCTCCTGGTGGTGGACCACGAAGCCGAATTCCGCGCCGACTATCTCGACGGGGTCGCCGGGCTGTGCAGTCGGCTCGGCATCGAGCCGGTGATCCTCACCGTCGCGGACGACGAGGCTGCGGCGAGCCGGCGCCAGAAGTTGTTGGCGGCGGTCGTGGCGAAGCATCGGCTGCGGGGCGAGTTCGACCTGGTGCTCCAGTCGGACCTCGTGGACGCGGTCCATCTGGTCGCCGCCTGCCGGGGCTGCTCGCACGTGGTCGTCGAGAACACGCCGCCCCGCCTGCGGAACTGCTGGTGGCGTCGCGACCCGATCGATTCGCTGCGAAAACGGGCGGGCGACCTGGGGATCGTCGTCTATCCCCGTCCGTTCAACGAGTCCGCGCAGGACGGTCGCCGTGCCGCGAACGTGGCGTCCCGTGCGTCTGCCGAATAACCACAACCAACAACGTCGAGGCGAGTCATGACCATGGCGAACACGATCCTGAACTGGAAGACGTGGGTGGCGGCCGGCGTGCTGGTGGCTGCGGCCGCCTGGGGCCTGAACCAGCTGGCGATCTTCCCGACGAGCCAGCTGGTTCAGGCGTCGAACCCGTCCCAGGACAACGGCCCGCGCGAGACGCCCGCCGAGAACGAGCCGGCGGCCGTGAAGACGGTGCGGCCGGCGCTGGGGGCGATGGAGCGCGTCGCCGTGGTGCCCGGCTCCATCCACGCCTACGAGTTCGTCCAGCTCTACGCGAAGGTGTCCGGGTTTCTCAAGAACCAGCCGGTCGACATCGGCGACCGCGTCAAGAAAGGCCAGCTGCTCGCGGAACTGGACGTGCCCGAACTCGACAAGATGGCGCAGCGCAGCGAAGCAGGGGTTGAACAGTCGCTGGCGAAGGTCGAGCAGATGAAGGCGCGCGTGGTCAGCGTCCGCGCCGAACGCGAGGCGGCCAAGGCGGCCGTCGTCCAGGCCGAGGCCAACGCCAAGAGCGCCGCCGCCTGGGTCCGCTACCGCTCCAAGCAGCTGGCCCGCATGAAGGACCTGCACGCGTCGAAGAGCATCGACGAACGGCTCGTCGACGAAACCATGGAGCGCAGCGAGGCGGCGGTCGAAACCGAGCGGTCCTCCGTCGCCGCCATCACCACGGCCAGGGCGAACGTCGACTCGGTCGACGCCAAGATCCTGCAGGCGAAGTCCGACGTGGTCGCGGCGGAATCGGAGGTCAAAGTCGCGCGGGCCGAACTGGAGCGTGTGCAGGTGCAGCTGGCCTTCGCCGTGGTTCGCGCCCCGTTCGACGGCGTCGTCACTTTCCGCAGCCTGTTCCCGGGCGACTTCGTCCGCTCCGCCAACGAGGGGACGCACACCGCCCTGCTGACGGTCCAGCGTACCGACCGCATGCGCGTCGTGGTGCAGATCTCCGACCGCGACGTGCCTTACGTTGATCCGGGAGACCCCGCCCAGGTCGAGGTCGACGCGCTGCCGGGACGCGTCCTGCAAGCAAGGATCTCAAGACTCGCCAGCACCGAGGATCCGCAGACACGGCAGATGTCGGCGGAGATCGATCTGCCTAATCCGAACGGCCAAATCAAGCAGGGAATGTACGGCAAGGTGACGATCCTGCTCGACAAGGCCGCTTCGCAATTGTCCCTGCCGTCGATCTGCCTCGTCGGCCGCAGCCCCAAGGGAGGCGGTTTAGTCTACGTGGCGCGCGAAGGCAAAGCCAAGCTCGTCCCGGTGCGCATCGGAGCGGACAACGGCCTGCGCGTCGTCATCCTGGAGGGATTGCATGTCTCCGACGAAGTGATCCTGCGTCCCAGTTCCGATCTGACGGACGGCGCCGCGATCCGGACGGAGCCCTCTCCCGCGCAGGCCAAAGCCTCTTAATCGCGTCGACTGACGCCCGCCTCCCGAACTCCCCGCCGCTTCCCTTTCAGGTGCTCCGCCTATGAACGGGCTGATTCGATTCTCGCTCGGCAACTGGCACGCGGTCGTCGTGCTCGTTCTCACCCTGGTCATCCTGGGGGGGATCGCCGTCACGTCGATCCCGGTCGACATCCTGCCCGCGAACCAAAGTCCCGCCGTGCAGGTGTTGACCTTCTACTCGGGCATGCCGGCGGCGACCGTTGAGAAGAACATCTCCAACCGCATCGAACGCTGGACCGGCCAGGCGGCGGGGACCGCCAAGCAGGAGTCGCGCTCGCTGCTTGGCTGCAGCGTGGTCCGCAACTACTACCGCGACGACGTCGACCCCAATGGCGCTCTCACCCAGGTCGCCTCGCTCGCCTCGGTCGCCGCCCCATATCTGCCCCCTGGAACGCTGCCTCCGGTGATCCTGCCGTTCGACCCGACCTCCACCACGCCGGTCTGCTTGGTGGCGCTCGACAGCAAGAAGCAGCCGGAATCGATCCTGACCGACACCGGACGGTTCGAGGTGCGCAACATGATCATGAGCCAACGCGGCGCCGTCGCCCCGGTCGTCTACGGAGGCAAGACCCGCGCCGTGCTGGCGTACATGAACCGCGAGAAGATGGAGGCGCGCAGCCTGTCGCCGACCGACCTGATCAAATCGCTCGAGGACTACAACGTCTTCTTCCCAGCCGGCGGTGCCCGGTTTGGCGGCGTCGACTACGCGCTCGACTCCAACTCCATGTACGAGCTGGTCGAGCGGATGAAGGAGATCCCCGTCAAGTCCCAGGGGGACCGGACCATCTTCCTGGGCGACGTGGCGGAGCCGAAGGACACCGCGCTGATGCAGACCAGCGTCGTCCGCGTGAACGGGCTTCGCCAGGTCTACATCCCTGTCTACCGCCAGATGGGCGCCAGCACGCTCGACGTCGTGAAATCGATCAAGGAGAACCTGCCCGACTTCCAGTCTCGCCTCACCTACGACGGCATCGAACTGAAGATGGTCATGGACCAGTCGGTCTACGTCAGGCAGTCGATCACGAGCCTCGCGGAGGAGGGGATCCTGGGCGCCATCCTCTGCTCGCTGGTGATCCTGCTGTTCCTGGGGGAATGGCGCATGACGATCATCGCCATCCTGACGATCCCGGTCGCGGTGCTGGCTGCCATCCTCGGGTTGTCGTGGACCGGCAACACGATCAACGTCATGACGCTCGTTGGTCTTTCGCTCGCCATCGGGCCGCTCGTCGACAGCGCCATCATCGGCCTGGAGAACACGCACCGGCATCTCGGCTTCGGCGTCCACCCCAAGGAGGCCGCCTACCACGGCGCCAGCGAGGTCGCGATGCCCGTGCTGGTCGCGACCTGCTGCACCCTCCTGGTGCTCGCCCCGCTCGCCCTGATGCCCGGCCTGGGCAAGTTCCTGTTCCGGCCGATGGCCCTCGCCGTCACCTTCTCGATGCTCGCCGCCTATCTGCTGTCGCTGACCTTCGTTCCTGCCCTCTGCTCCCTTTGGCTGCGCGGGCACGGGCCCGCTGTCCGGCACGGCAAGGACCATCAGCACCGCAGCGAGCACTCCCCCATCGACGCGCCCCCGGAATCGTGGCTGGCCCGTGCCTTCGCCCGCTGGGAGAACTTCCTCAACGCTGGCATCGCGGGCTACGTCGCGCTGCTCCAGCGCATTATGACGCAACGGCTGCTCGCCGTCGGCGGAGCCGTCGTGCTGCTCGTCGCGGTTGTCCTCGGCCTGGGAACGCAGCTGCGCCGCGAGTTCTTCCCGGAGGTCGACGCCGGCGCCTTCGAGATCGCCGTCCGGGCCAAGTCGGGCACCAGCATCGAGGAGACCGAGCGCCGCGTGGCGGCGGTCGAGAACGTCGTCCGGGAGAAGATCGGCGACGATCTGGAGATCCTCATCGCCGAGATCGGCGTGGTCGCCGACTGGTCCGCCGCCTACACCCCGAACTCGGGGCCGATGGACGCCGTCCTGAAAGTCCAGCTTCGTGATCGTCGCGGGAAATCGGCGCAGGAGTTCGCTCAGATCCTACGAGCTGAGTTCGCGGGCGCCGCCGCCTGGGCCGACCTCGAATTTTCCTTCGACACCGGCGGCATGATCCGAGGAGCCATGAACGAGGGGAAGTCGACTCCGCTCAACCTCCAGGTCATCGCGAGGAACGTCGAGAAGGGCTACAAGGTCGCACAGGCCCTGCTGCGCGAGGCCAAAAAGATCGACGGCGTGGTCGATTGCCGCATCCTCCAGCGCAACGACTACCCGCAGTACGTCATCGAGGTGGACCAGGCGAAGGCGTCGAACCTGGGGCTTACCCAGGTCGAGATCATGAAGAACCTGGTGGCCGCCTTCAGCTCAAGCATCCAGTTCAACAAGAAGAACTTCTGGATCGACCCGGTCAGCAGCAACCAGTACTACGTCGGCGTATCGTACCCCTTGGAAGAGATCCTCTCCTTCGAGACGCTACTCGACGTGCCGATCACCAGCGCGGCCCAGAAGCGGTCGATCCCGTTGCGCAACGTGGCGACGCTGCGCCGCATGAACGTGGCGACCGAGGTGACGCACCGCAACCTGCAGGTCACCATCGACGTGACGATGGGCGTGCAGGGGCGCGACCTGGGCAGCGTGTCGGACGACTTGACTCGCCTCGTCGACCGCTTCGGGGAGCGCAAGGGGGAGACCTGGAAGCCCTACGACACGGAGTCGAAAGCGGGGGAGCGCACCTTCCTGACCGGGGGGTCGATCCGCCTCAGCGGCGAGTACGGCCGCATGCAGAACACCTTCCGCAACCTCGGCATCGGGTTGATCCTGGCCAGCATCCTCGTCTACTTCCTGATGGTGGCGCTGTTCCAGTCGTGGCTGACGCCGCTGGTCATCCTGTTCGCGGTCCCGATCGGCCTGGTCGGCGTCATCGCCATCCTGTTCGTGACGGGCACCGCGCTCAACGTGCAGTCGCTGCTGGGGGTCATTTTCATGGTGGGGATCGTGGTGTCCAACACGGTACTGCTGATCGATTTCGCCCAGCAGCTCCGCAAGAGCGAGCATCTGTCGCCGACCGAGGCGATCGTGAAGGCGGCGTCGGTGCGTGTGCGGCCCGTGGTGATGACCGCGCTGGCGGCCTTCTTCGCGCTGCTGCCGATGGCGCTGGGCCTGGCGCGGGGCAGCGAGGCCAACACCCCGCTGGGCCGGGCGGTCGTCGGCGGACTGGTCGCGGGCCTGATCACGACGCTGTTCGTGGTGCCGGCGTTGTACTCCCTGGTCGTCCGCGACGGCAAGAAGCGCGACGCGCACCGCGAAGCTCCACATGCCCAGTCGCACGCAGCCCATTGAATGCGTCCACCGGCCGGCGCTTGGATCGGCTGGCTGCATTCACAATGAGGAAACAGGGAGCCGAAGGAATCCGGGCCGGCAGGGCAATTGGAGTAATCATTAGACTTGGCGCAGGCCGAAAAGAAGGAAGAACCCGCAGTTCGCGCAACGGTGTTTCATGGCGCAGGGACGCTGCCATTCGAGGGGATCATGGACGTGCGAAGCAATTGGCCATCGGTCGGACTCCTTCTTCTGATGCCATTCCTCGCCTTGGCGCAGGAAGGCCCCAAAGTCGGCAAGTCCGACGCGGACACGAAAGCAGTGAAGGGCAAGGAGCCAGCCGTCACGGCGATGGCGCCGACGTTCGACCGCGCTGTCAAGCCGATCGACCTCGCCAGCGCGCTGCGATTGGCGGGGGTTCGGAACGCGGAGATCCAGATCGCGCGGGAGCGCATTGTCGAGGCGCTCGCGCTTCGCCAGCTCGCGGCCGCCCAGTGGTTGCCGAACCTGAACGCCGGGGCGAACTACGACCACCACAACGGCGCACTCCAGCAAGCCAGCGGCGCCATCATCAAAGTCAACCGCGACGCCCTCTACGTCGGCATGGGTGCCAACGCCATCGGCGGCGGCACAGTCAACATCCCTGGCGTCGTCTGGGCCGGCAACGTCTCCGACACCATCTTCCGCCATCTCGTCAGCAAGCAGCTCGTCAACCAGGCAGCGTTCACGCGTGACGCGGTCCAGAACGACGTGCTGCTGCGCGTGGCCAACACCTACATGGAACTGCTCCGCGCCGAGGGCCGCCAGGCGATCTCGCGGCGCAACCGAGGCGAAGCGCAGGAGCTGGCCCGCATCACCGCGAACTATGCCAAGGCGGGGCTGGGCCGGCAGGCCGACGCCAACCGCGCCGCCACCGAGCTGGAGCAGCGCAACACCGACGTGCTGCAGGCAGAGCAGGACACCGCGCTGGCGTCGGCCCGGCTGAGCCAG
>JAYSSW010001071.1:0-2612 GCA_043720335.1 Planctomycetia bacterium | reverse complement strand
CACCAAGGGGCACATCTCCATCTCCAGCGTCGCGGTTGATTACGTCCGGCAGGTGTTCGACCAGTTCGACGACAAAACCATCCTGGTGATCGGCGCCGGGAAGATGGGCGAGCTGACGCTGAAGCACCTGCGCGAACTGCATCCGCGCCGCATCCTGGTCACGAACCGCAGTCCGGAGAAAGCCGTCGCCGTGGCTCAGGGGTGCGGCGGCGTGGCGGTGCCGTGGGACCAGCTCGACGACGCGCTGGCGCAGTCCGACATCGTCCTCAGCACGACCGGCGCCCCGGAGCCGATCATGACCCGGCGGCGCTTCGAGGCGATCCTGGACAAGCGCAGCGGCGGAACGATGGTGATCCTCGACATCGCGGTGCCGCGCGACTTCGATCCGCGCATCCACGACGGCGACCGGGCCTGCCTGTTCAACATCGACGACCTGCAGCGCATCCGCGAGCAGACGCTGCGCGAGCGGCACAAGCACCTCGCCCCGGCCGAGGCGATCGTCGAGCAGGAGGTGAAGCGGTTCTTCAAGGACTGGCTGCGCCGCAAGAACGGCCCGATCATCGAGCAATTAACGCAAGAGTTCGAGTCGCGCCGCAAGGCGATCCTCGGCGAGCTGTTCGCCAAGCTCAACGGCAAACTGAGCGCCAAGGACCGCGACTTCATCGAAGGAGCGTTCAAGCTCTACCAGAACCAGTTGTTGCACGTGCCGATCTCCGCCCTCGCCGACGATGCCAGCGCGCACGGCCAACACACGCTGCTGGAGGCGCTGCGGAAGCTGTTCCGATTGGAGGCGTGAAGATTATCCACGAAGGACACGAAGGGGCACGAAGAAAAGGCAGAGAAGTGAGAAGTGTATCTCAGCGTTGAGAATCATTGCAGGAGAAATGAAATTGCCGAAAGCCCAGGGATTCCTATCCCTGGGGATTCAAATCCCCAGGGATAGGAATCCCTGGGCTTTCAGTCAGTCTTGCCCAATCAATCGACCTGGATCGAGTTCTGCAACTGCACCTGCGGCAGCATCTCGCGAACGCTGTGCTGGGCGAGCTGCTTCACGTGGAAGCTGCCCGCGAAGCCTTGCAGGACGACCCCTTCGGGCGAGAGCTGGATGTCGAGATTGCGGACGCGGTTGCCGACGCGGGCGTGGATGAGCTGTTCCAGATCGCGACGCAAGCCGGGAAGATCGAAGGGCATGGATTCCTCCTGTTCCAATCGAGTGCCTAAACAGTAAGCAAGGCAGGCGCTCGTTTGCCGGGAGATGTTGCTAAAATGCCTCGAAAAGCCCGGCATGAGATTCTCATGCAAGTTCCGGGCCAATCATCGATCGGACCGGAGGAGCTGCCATGCGTCACGCGGGCTGGGTTGCGTCGCTTGCCTTGATCGTCGGGCTGACGGTCGCGCCACGGGCGGAAGCGGGGCTGTACAACCTCGTCGAACCGGACGAAGGCCGACTCGACCCCGACTACATCAACCGCTACCGAACCACCCTGCTCGACCTGCGCAGCATCGGCATGGAGAAAGTCGACGCCGACAATCCGCTCCGTCGCCGCTACCGCATGTTCCATGAACTGGGCAAGTCGGGATCGGTGATGGGGCTGACGCTGGAACAGAAGATCAGCTACGGCGCGGTCCTCATCCGCATCGGCCAGCCCGACCAGGCGGTGCAGCTGCTGATGCCCCTTTCGCGTCAGCACCCGAAGAACATCCCGCTCCAGTGCAACCTGGCGATGGCGTACCACCAGTGGGGCAACCTGCGCAGCGCCAGTGACCATCTCAGCGACACCCTGAAGCGCGTTTGGCCGAAAAATTGGGAAAACCTGAGCGACGAACAGAGAGACTATCTTCTCAACCTCGGCTGGAACGAAGGCCCCTTCTACGAGAACCGCAAATACGAGGTCGCGTACCTTCGGCTGCTCGACCAGCGCAAGCGTGAGCCGAAAGGCGCCCCGCTGCGCGACGAGCAGGTCGACGCCCTCTTCGGCGAGCCGGCGATCAAGTACGTCGATGACAAGGGAAGTTTCGCGCCGGGCTACGTCGCGCCGGCGGAGCGGGCCAAGCTGCCCAAGGACGCGCTCGAGATCGTCCAGCAGCTTCTGGTTTGGATGCCGAACGACCTGCGGCTGAAATGGCAGCTGGCCGAGGTCTACAACGCCCAGGCTTCGGGGGGCAGCAGCAAGCGGAAGGCGGACTACCTGCGCTCGGCGAGCCTGATCTACGAGGAGCTGTGGAAGGACCAGTACCAGCCGCGCGAACTGGGCGAGCGCCGCCGGGCGCTGCGCGAATACGTCGAAACCCACCCGGACGCGGGGAGCTTCCCGGAGAACATCAACCTGGTCGACAGCAACAAGAAGAAGGACGACGAGGCGCCGGGCTACAACTGGAACGGCATGGGGGTGGCGTTCGTGGCCGGGCTTCTCGTCACTGTGTTCGCGATGTGGCAGCTTCAAGAAATCCGCCGCCGCCGTAAGACAACTCCGTGAAGCGAGGTCCACGCAGCGTCATGGGGGAGGGGAACATGGCGGACGAGATCGTTTGTCCCAGTTGTCGGCGAGCGCTGACCGCAGCGGTGCCGCTGGGGACGCTGGTGCAGTGCCCGCTGTGCGCGCACAAGTTCC
>JAYSSW010001070.1:0-2613 GCA_043720335.1 Planctomycetia bacterium | reverse complement strand
ACAGCCAGTTGTCACTCGCTGGCCTTGTGACAACCGACTGTCAAACGACAGAAATTCCGTGCCTTTTGAAACATATACTTGCCAAACCGAGCATATATTACGCCGGCGTAATAAGGCCGAAGAGCGAAAGATGCTTGACAAAGTCCTGAAGAAAACCGATCACGTGGTTGTCACACGCCCAACCATCGACGGCAAACAATTCAGCCGTGTCTTCGTATTGGTTGGTTGGCGAGAGGGCCAAGCCAAGGTTGTCGGGATGTGCGAACCCTGATTTCCAACTGCGAAGCGCCGCTGCCACAGGAACTCTGCTTGCGGGCGACGCGGGTTATTTCGTCGCGGCTACCCCATCGCAACTTCGCAGTCCGGCGCTTCGGGCAAGCTCGGCGGCTTGCCCCACCGGGTCGCATTCCGGGCTACGCCGAGCATAGAATACCTCTGTGTGACGATTCGGTCGAACTGACCACTGGCCACTGACGCACTGACCACTGCCTATGAACCCCGATCCGAACGCCGCCTCCGCATGGCGCGGCTGGTGCTACCTTGTCTGGCTCAGCTTTCAGCGGCACCGCGCCCATCTCATGGTCTGGATCGCGCTGGGGTTACTCGCCTTCACGTTTTTCATTGTCCTCGTCAACACGCAGGCGAACCGCTGGAACATGGGTCGCTGGGGATTCAAAGGCGCCAGCTACGAGCAGCACCTCGACAACCTCCGCCTCGTCGGCACGCTGGCGCCGCAGCCCGCCGCGTCGATGGTCGGCATGGCCGAGGCGTCGTGGCGAGCGGCTGTCTTTCATGGCACCGGGTTGTTCATCTTCTCGAACTTCATCGTCTTCTCGCTCTTCTCGACGTTCCTGATGCCGCTTTGGACGCTGAGCTTCGCGACGGAAGGTTTGGGCCGCGAGCGCGAGGGGCACAACCTGCTCTGGGTGCTGACGCGGCCGCTCCCCCGGCCGGCGATCTACGTGGGAAAGTTCCTCGCGCTGGCGCCGTGGTGTTTGGCCCTCAGTCTCGGCGGCTTCGCGGTCATCTGCCTGGCGGCGGGGCCGATGGGCCGGCTCGCGCTGCATCTGTACTGGCCGGCTGTGTTCTGGGGCACGCTCGCCTTCGCGTCGCTGTTCCACCTGCTCGGTGCGTGCGTCAAACGGGCCGCCATCGTCGCGCTGCTGTACGCCTTCTTCATCGAGACGATCATGGGCAACATGCCCGGCCAGTTCAAGCGGCTGTCGATCAGCTTCTACACCCGCTGCCTGATGTTCGACCGCGCCCACGAGTTCGGCATCCGCCCCGAACGCCCCGGCGTCTACCTCCCCGTCAGCGGCACGGTCGCCTGGCTCACCCTCGCCGGCGTCACCGTCGTTTGTCTGGTCGTCGGCGCCTGGCTGTTCACCCGCAACGAAGACCTCGACGTGCATTGACGGCGGGAAGAGCTGATCGCCGCAACGCAGCGGACGCCCCGGAAAAACGATCGTAAGGCGACGTTCACGCCCGCACGAACCCGGAGCTCAAGCGATGGGATCGCAGCAAACCATGCAGGCATCGAATTCTTGCTCCGCATGTCGTCAAGCGATCCCATCGCTTGCGCTCCGGGTTCGTGCGGCGTCTGCTGCGGACACGTTCCTTGCCGGGTAAACGTCGGGGATCCCGGACGCGGTGCGGTTGCGCAGGTTCCACCACAAGGAGATCTGGCCCCATGCCGCGCCGGCGGTCGTCGTCGTGGGTTCCAAGGGCCGCAGCGAAGCGCCGCTGAAAGCCGTGGTGTCGGAAGCTCCCTAGGCGACCCGTTCAGTGCTTGCATGAAGACGGAATCCAGCGTAGTACCGCTGGATTCTTTGCATTTGCAGGCGATTCTACAAATGCATGAACCGAGAAATAAAATATCACCTGCACAATATAGGCGAATTTGGCTTTTTTGTGAAGAAAGCATTAGACTTCGATGAAGAAAGACGGTAAACCACAGGTTGCCTACCGCTTCCGCACGGAGAATCATCAACAACAAGCTGCCGATTCTCCCCAACCCTCTCTCTCTTATGAGGTTGCATTGATTCTCCGGATCGCCTCTCCCGCTCTTCTGGGAACCCTGCTGCTCGGCCTGCTCGGCTGCGGCGGCGGCGGTCCCGCTGAAGCCATCAAACGCAAGCCGACCCATCCGGTCAAAGGCTCGCTGACGATCAACAAGAAGCCGGTCGAGGGAGTGCGCGTCACCCTCTACCCGCTCAACTTGGAGGATCGCAGCGGCGACTTCTGGACCAAGGGCTTCCCCGGCGCCTTGACCAAGGAGGACGGCTCCTTCGTCATCAGCACCTACAACCCCGACGATGGCGCCCCAGCGGGCGAGTACCTCGTCCTGTCGAGCAAGATGGAAGGCGAAGGGGAGGCGGTCAAGGACCTCCTGCTGTCGCGCTACATGAACCCACAGACCGCCAAGCAGCGGATCATGGTCAAGGAGCAGAACAGCGACCTGGCCATCACGCTCACGAAATAGTCCCGCCTCATCCCGCTTCTCTCCTCCAATACCGGGAGTCTCTCCATGCCGATTCGTCGTAGGCGCGGCGCGTTCACGCTCATCGAGCTGCTGGTGGTGATCGCCATCATCGCCATCCTGATCGCGCTGCT
>JAYSSW010001069.1:0-2613 GCA_043720335.1 Planctomycetia bacterium | reverse complement strand
GGGCTTCTGCTTTTGACAGGGTGAACAGGATTCGGTTTACCGTTTCGCGCAAGCAGGAACGTGGCGTCCCGCATCGTCCATTGTCTTTTTCACGCTTTGTGTCGTGCGACCCGCGTCCCGCCGGGCTACGCGAGCGCGAAACGTGAACAAGGAATTCCACACAAGCCTCCGCGTTGTCACTGGAGGCGACTACGCGTTCCCCTCCTCCTCCATCGTGAACTGCACGGACGAGCTGCCGACGCCGCCGCGGAGGTTGGGGTTGCGGACGCGCGGGGTGGCGGGTTCGACGGGGCCTTCGTCCTCCTCCTCCGTCTTGACCGGCTCGGCGTCGGCCAGCGCCTGCTTCAGCGACAGCGAGATCCGCTCGTTGTCCGGGTCGACGTTCAGCACCATCACCGACACCATCTGCTCCGGCTTCACGATGTCGGCCGCGCGCCACACCTTGCCGCGCGCCAGCTCCGACACCGGGATCAGGCCTTCGACGCCCGGTTCCAGCTCGACGAAGGCGCCGAAGTTCATCGTGCGCGTCACCTTGCCGGTGACGACCTGGCCCGACGCGAACCGCTGGTCGATGGTCTCCCACGGGCTGGCCTGGAGCTGCTTCAGGCCGAGGCTGATCTTGCGGGTCTCCAGGTCGAGCTTGAGCACGACGACCTTGACCGACTGCCCGATCTGCAGGACGGAAGCCACGTCGTTGACGCGCTGCCAGCTGATCTCGCTGATGTGCAGCAGGCCGTCGACGCCGCCGATGTCGACGAAGGCGCCGAACTCGCGGACGGAGCGGACGATGCCGTCGCGGATCTGCCCCTCGGCCAGCTCGGCCCACAGCTTCGCCCGCTGCTCCTCGCGGTCCTTCTCCAAGAGCGCCCGCCGGCTGACAATCAGGTTGTGGTCTTCCTTGTCGACCTCGGTGACCGCGCAGATCAGCTTCTGGCCGACGAACTGTAGCACGTCCTCGACGCGGTACAGGTCAATCTGGCTGATGGGCATGAAGCCGCGGATACCGTTGACGTCGACCGTCAGGCCGCCCTTGTTCGTCTCCAGCACGCGAGCTTCGACGGTCATCCCCTCGGCGATGCTCGACCAGTCGGCGACGATGGCCGACCCCTTGCGCGACAGGATGAGCAGGCCGTTGGTCGGGTCGTAGCCTTCGATGGTGACTTCGACCGTGTCGCCCTTCTTGGGGATGCCTTCGGGGAAGTGCTCCATCGTGAGGACGCCTTGGCTGCGGCCGCCGGGGATCTCGATGAACACGTCGGGGGCGTGGACGGAGATGACCGTCCCCATCTTGCGGCCGTGCGTCGCCTTGTCGCCGCCCTCCTTGCGGGCCTCCTTCGAGGTGTCGGCGCCGAACAGGTCCTTCTCGGAAACGCCGACGAGCGCCGCCGCCATCTCGGCCTCGATCTCAGCGTCGAGGTCCTTCATGTTCAGGCTTTTGGTCTTGTAGCTCAGCTCGTGGTCGAGCGAGGGGACCGCGTCGCGGACGCGGCGGTTGGGCCGGTCGCCGAAGTCCCTGCCACCGCCACCACCACTGCCGCCGCCGCGCGGACCAGGCTTGGCGCCAGGCCGGCCACCCGGCGCGGGACCGCCCGGCTTCGGCGCGTCGGCCTTCGGCGCATCGGGCTTCGGCGTCTCCACCGTGGGGGCTTCCACCTTCGGGGCTTCCGGCGCCGGGAGGGGACTGGTCGGCGGCACGGTCTTCTCTGCTTCGCTCATGGCGTTCTCTCGCAAGACTTCAAAAGGACGAATCAGGCTTTGACTTCACGAACCCTGAGCGCAAGCGACGGGATCGCTTGACGACTCGCCGAATGAGAACTATCGCCAACCCGCTTCGCTGCGATCCCCTCGCTTGCGCTCCGGGCTGGTGAATCACGGAATCTTCGCCAACCCGGTTCGCTGCGATCCCATCGCTTGCGATCCGGGCTGATGAATCGCGGCTCGTTCATTCCCGGCCGCGCGAGAGACATTGTACCGATTCGCGATCTATTTGGTCGGGGCCGGCTCGCGGACCCAGACGTCGCGGAACTCGATCCGGCCGCCGTGGTTCTGCAGGCAGACGAACCCCTCCAGCGGCTTGTCCTTCAGCTCGTCGATCTTGCTCTGGTCGACGTCGATGATCTTGTCGCCGTTGACGCGGACGCGGATCTTCGGGCCGTCGCATTCGATGTCGAGCGTGTTCCATTCGCCGGCGGCTTTGACCGGGTTGCTGCGGGGGGCGACGTAGCGGTAGAGCGAGCCGCTGCTGTGCTTGTTGGGCGGCTTGCCCGCGTCGTCGAGCAGTTGGATTTCGTAGCAGGCGTACGAGGGGCGGGTCTCGGTCGATTTCTTCGGGTCGTAGGCGACGGTGCGGACGCCGACGCCGCTGTTGCACTTGGCGGCCATGCGGTACTCGACGTGGAAGTGGAAGTTGCCGAATTTTTTGGGCGTGTAGCGGAGGAAGCCGAAGCCTTTTCCGTCGCAGACGAGCAGCCCGTCGCGGACCGACCAGACGTTTTTGAGGCCGTCCTTGTCCTTGAAGTCCTTGGCCCCCTCGGCGACCCAGCCATCAAGATCCTTGCCGTTGAAGAGGACGATTTTCGCGTCCTTCTCACCTGCGGAAATCGAAGAAAAAAC
>JAYSSW010001068.1:0-5560 GCA_043720335.1 Planctomycetia bacterium | reverse complement strand
TCGAAGCGGCCGGCAGCTTCAACGCCATGGTCACGCACCGCGTCAAGATCGGCAACATCGCCGAGGTCGACGCGGAACTGGTCCGCTGGCTGCGCCAGGCGTACCAGCTGGCGTGAGTCATTTCTTGCCGACGGCCGGCACGAAACGCACGTCGCCGTCGAAGCGGTCGAGATACAGGATGATCGCCGGGTGCGTCAGCGCGTCGGTGGCGGCGCCGTCGGGCGGCGTCAGCTTCCAGTGGATCGTCATCGTCTTCCCTTCGGCGACCGCCTTGCTTGCTTCGAGCTTGTAGCCACCCGTGGTCTGCGTGCCGGCGGCGATGATGACGAGCATCTTTTTGTCGTAGTTCATCTCGTCGATGTTGAACGCTTCCTTGAGGTAGCGGGCGAGCTGGATGCGCGTCCGCCCGTCGCCGGCGAGGCCCGCGGCTTTGATGAGGTCGCCGATGTCGCGGACGACGTGGGTCTTGGCGTCCTTGCCGACCATGTCGGGATCGACCCGGGCGAAGGTCCAGCGCGCCTGCGCCGGCGCCTTGGCGTCCCCCGCCCACACCGGAGCGGCCAGCAGCAGAACCATCATCGTGCAGAGCGTCTTCATCGGATCGGTCTCCTGAAATGAGTTTCATGCACATGAATTCTCAAGCCCCACCATGAGCAACGCGATTGGTGGGGGTCGAACCCCCAGGAATCGCTTCGCTCATCCTGGGGCTTGGCTTTCGTTCACTCCCCGTACAGCGCGTCGAGGTGCGCGCGGTAACGGTCGAGGATCACGTTCCTGCGGATCTTCAAACTCACCGTCAGCTCCTCGTTGGCGACGCTGAACGGGCGAGGCAGCACCGCGAACTTCTTTACCTGCTCCCACGCCGCCATCTCGCGCAATGCCTGCGTGATCCGCTGCTCGAGGTGGGCCGTCACGGCTTCGACGCGAGCCAGTTCCTCGGCATCGGCGGCGAGGTCGAGCGGCATCGACGCGGCGAGGTTGGCCCAGTGCGGCACCACCAGCGCGGAGAGGAAGTTGCGGCCTTCGCCACAGACGACGACCTGGTCGATGCACGGGTCGCCGAGCAGCAAACTTTCGATCTGCGACGGGACCACCTTCTTGCCGTTGGAGAGGACGAGCAGCTCCTTCTTGCGGCCCGTGATGGTGAGGAAGCCGCCGTCGATGGCGGCGAGGTCGCCGGTGTGCAGCCAATGATCTTGGATGGCGTCGGCGGTGGCTTGCGGATTGTTCCAGTAGCCCTTCATGACGTGGGGGCCGCGCGTGAGGAGTTCGCCGTCGTCGGCGACGCGGATCTCGACGCCGGGGAGGGCGGGGCCGACCGACGCCAGCTCGAAGCGGTCTTTGCGGTTGAAGCTGATGACGGGGGAGCTTTCGGTGAGGCCGTAGCCCTGGAGCAGCAGCAGGCCGGCGTTTTGATAGGCCTTTGCGACGGCGAGGGGGAGCGGGGCGCCGCCGGAGCCGAGCCAGTCGATGCGCGGGCCGAAGATTGCGCGGAGCCGTTTCCCTGTCACCGCCGGGTCGGCGTCCTGCACGGCGGCCAAAATCTTCTCGTAGAAGCGAGGCACGCCCGACAGGTTGGTCGGCTGGATCTCGGCCAGGTTCGCGACCACCGTTTCCGGCGACTCCGCGAGCGCGAGCGGCACGCCGAGCGCCAGGCTGACGTAGCAGTCGACCGTGCGGGCGTAGATGTGGCTCATCGGCAGCCAATTGAGGAAACGCGAGTCGGGGCCGAAGTGCCCCGCTTCCTGGAACGACATGGCGTTGCTGGCGAGGTTGCCGTGCGTCAGCATGACCCCCTTGGGGTTGCCGGTCGTCCCCGACGTGTAGATGATCGTCGCCAAATCATCAGGCGTTCGGTCGTGCAAACGGCGCTGCAACTCTTCGCCAAGTTGCGTTCGCAGCGATCGGCCGCGCTGGAGGAAGCCGGCCCAGGGCAGCACGTCGCCCGTGATGCCTGTTGGATCGAAAGCGACGACGCCGCGCAGGTCGGGGAGTTCGTCGCGAATCTGGGCGATCTTGTCGTACTGGCTGCGGTTCGACACGAACAGCCAACGCGCACCGGCGTCGGCGAGTTGGAAGTGCGCCTGCCGGGCCGACAGCGGCGCGTGCAACGGCACATCGACCGCGCCGGAGCGAATAATGCCGTGGTCGGCGAACATCCATTCGACGCGGTTCTCGGAAAGGATGCCGACGCGGTCGTCGGGCTGCACGCCAGCGGCGATCAGCGACAGGGCGCACGCTTCCGCCATTTCACCGAAGTCGTGCCAGGTGAGGTCGCGGTAAAGGCCGTCCTTCTTGTGGCGAAGGGCGACGCGCGGGCCGAGGCGCCGGCACTGGTCGTGGTGCAGTTGGGAGAGGGTGCGGAGCGTCATGGTCGGATTCCTGCGGGAAACGGGCCGTCGCTCACCTTACAATGAAGGAGAGGGAAACGCCACCGCCTTTCCCCGGAACCCACGGAGCCGAGCCATGCAAGCACCGCCGCCGCGCAGCAAGACGCGCGAGAACCTGATCACCTTCACGCTGGTGACGGTCGTGGGAGGGATCGCGAGCTTCTTCCTCTACATCGTCAGCCTGGGCATCTTCGCGTACGTCCTCGGCGTCGCCATCGTCGTCGTGATGGTCGGCTACATCCACTTCATGCTGTGGGGCGAAGCGCTGTCGAACGAGGTGGCCGGCGAGCGCGAGGAGCACCGCGTCCGCGAGCAGATGGAAGCGGAGCGCCGGGAGGACTAACGAGGATGAAATGAAAGCCCAGGGACGGCCGTCCCTGGGGATTTGACCCACGCCGCCTCAGACGGCGGCGGGCTTGAAGACATGATGATGGCGAGAAACTACTCCTTGCGGCCCTTCTCCATGTAGTTGAGCTGCACGATGAGCGGGCGCGGGCGGGTCTTGTCGCGGTTGAGGACGATCTTGTTGTCGTCGGAGATGGCGACCTTGTCGCGGTCCTGGTCGTCGAGGAACTCGCGGATCGGCAGAATCGAGTCGAACTGCTTGGTGCCGTAGTGCATCGGGAAGATGTACTCCTTGGGCCGCAGCTGGTCGACGACGCGCTTCGCTTCCGAGCCGTTGAGCGTGTAGATGCCGCCGCAAGGGACGAAGACGACGTCGAGGGGCCCGATGCGCTTGAGCTGGGCGGGGGTCAGCTCGTGGCCGAGGTCGCCGAGGTGGCAGATCTTCCAGCCGTCCATCTCGATGACGAAGGCGCCGACCTTGCCGGAGCGCATTCCCTGGGTGTCGTCGTGGAACAGGCCGACGGTGCGGATCGTCACGTCCTTCACGGTTTCTTCGACGATGTTCCAGTCGGACTTCAGGCCGCCCCCCTTCAGGCCACGGATCATCTTCGCGGTCTTGGCGTTCTCGAACACCTCGGCGCGGTTGTGGTCGTTGTGGTTGTGGCTCATCAGGATCGCGTCGGCCTTCAGCCCGGGTTGCGGCCGTACTCGATGATGGCGTGCGGGTCGATGGCGATCCGCGTCCCCTTGCTCGACGTCAGCACGAAGAACGAGTGCCCGTGGAACGTGACGGTGATCGGCGCCGCCTTGACCTCGGCCTTCGGCTCCCCTTTGTCCTGCTGCGACCAGCCAGGCACGGCGAAGCCAAGCGCCGCCATCAACATCATCCCGACGATGCCCCAACGCTTCATGACGATCTCCCCTGCGTGCTGCCTGGCGCTTGTTTCAACACGATCCCAAGCCCCAGGATGAGCGAAGCGATTCCTGGGGGTGATGCCAGCAGATACGGCGTCACCCCCACCAATCGCGTTGCTCATGGTGGGGCTTGGCCTTTTCATTATCTCTCAACCCGCTGCAATCAGCAATCACGATCCCAGAAACCAACGCATCAACTCGTGCCCCTTCGCGAACTCGAGACTCGACGCGGCGGCGACCACTTCGTCGTAGCTCGCCTGGCCGTGCGGAGCGACGCCGGTGCCGGCGACCGCGAAGGGGACCATGCCGTAGGCGTGCGCCCGCGTTCGCAGCGTCGTGCGGTGGTCGGGCGAAACGAGAATTCGCCAGTCGCCCCACGTCGGCAGCGCGTCGAGCAGCGGGCCGACGATGTGTTCGTCGATCCGCTCCAGCGCCTTCACCTTCTCGTCGACCCGGCCCTCGTGCGACGCCTCGTCCGGGGCTTCGATGTGCACGCAGACGACATCGTGGTCGCGCAGGGCAGCTACGCCGTACAGCCCCTTGGCGACGTAGTTGGTGTCGAGGTAGCCGGTCGCGCCGGGCACGTCGATGCGCTTCCAGCCGAGCAGCACGCCGACGCCGCGCACGAGATCGACAGCACTCAGGATGGCGCCGTCCTTGTGGTACACGTCGGCGAACGGCGTGATCGACGGGGCGCGTCCCTGGCCCCACAGCCAGATCTGCGTCGCGTCGCGCTGGCCGTGCGACCGCCGCCGCACGTTCACCGGATGGTCGCGCAGGATGTCGCGGCTGCGTTGCATCAGGTCGCGCAGCAGCTCCGCTCCTGGCCCCTTCGGCAGATGCCCCGCAATCGGCTGGTCCGGCACGTCGTGCGGCGGCTGCGCCTTCGTCGCGCCGCGGAACGGCGCTCCGGGCCCTCGGTAGATCAGGATGTTGCGGTAGCTCACGCCGGCGTGGAATTCGAGCGTCCCCTGCAAGCCCTCGAAGCGGACCGGGCCTCCCAGCTTCGCCTGGATCGCCTGCATCAGTTCGCGGCCATCCTCCGGGACGATGTGCCCGGCGGTGAAGTCGCGCATCTCCTCGTTGTCGACATGGACAAGGTTGCAGCGGATGGCCCAGTCGTGCGGCCCCAGCTTCAGCCCCATCGCAGCGGTTTCGAGCGGGGCCCGACCGGTATAGACGACCAGCGGATCGTAGCCAAACAGGCTGAGCGTCGCCACGTCGCTGGCCGGCGTCAGCGACGGCGGCACGTTGTCGGTCCGCCCGACCACTCCCATTTGGGCAACGCGGTCCATGTTCGGCGTCCGCGCGGCTTGCAGCGGCGTCTTTCCCCCCAGCGACTCCAACGGCTCGTCCGCGCACCCGTCCGGAATGACGATGGCGTACTTCATGGAAAACGGCTCCGGCTGAAATAAGAAAATCAACTACCGCTTGATGCTCTCCGGCGGCGTCGTCCACGGGTAGTCCTTGGCGCCGGGGACGCCGCCCTTCTTCCACAGCTTGTAGCGGTCGCGCATGCAGATGCCGCAGGGGCGGTAGCCGGCGGCGATGGCGGCGGCTTCGTCGACGAAGAAGACGCGCTGCTTGGCGTAGCCCTTGGGGAGCGCCCGCACGGCCGAGGTGCAGTCGAGCTGGCCGTAGATGCGCGTCTCGCTGCTGCCCCCCAGGGCGCCGGGCTTGTCGCTCTCCTGGATCGTGCCGTCGGCCGCCAGCAGGCGGTAGACTTTGGGGCCGAGCGTCTTCTTGCTCTTGTCGGGCATCATGAACTTCCTCCTTGGTCGCGGCTCGACGGGATACGGCGCCATTGCGCCGTGAACAGCCATTGTAGCGGTTTCCTCCGCGATGCGTCCGGCGCGGCAAAACCCTCGGCTCCCCTCTCCCCCGATCTTGGGGGGAGAGGGGCGGGGGTG
>JAYSSW010001067.1:0-11850 GCA_043720335.1 Planctomycetia bacterium | reverse complement strand
GGCCAGCGGCGTAGATGGTACAGCAACCAGGGCGGCAGCCAAGCGATTTCCGCGAGAATCGCCAGGGGCCGCGCGGAGAGGACACGCCATGAAACGTTTCGGCATCGTGCTGCTATTGGTGCCGCTGTACTTCGGCGCAGAACGTGCGACCGCGCAGCAGCCAGCGGGCAAGCTCGCCCTCGACAAGAAGGGCCGCGTGTTCTATCAGGTGCATGTGGGGAAAATCGAGCAGACGACGAAGGTCGCGGGGCAGGATATCGAACAGAAGCAATCCGAAACGATGTTCCTCCAGTGGACGCCTAAGGGCAGGGACGCGGCGGGCAACTTCGTCGTCGAGCAGAAGATCATCGGCTTCGCGGTGGACGTTGACCTCGGCGGCAACAAGATCCGCTACGATTCACGCAAGCGCAACCTGACGACTTTCACCGCGTTCGACTTCCTCGTCGGCAAGGCCACGACCTTCACCATCACGCCGGAGATGAAGGTCGTGCGCATCGACGGCCGCGACAAGTTGGCCAAGGACTTCGCAGCCGAGCAACCGAACATGGTCGGCGTGCTGAACGCGATCTTCAGCGACGACGCGCTGAAGCGCCTCGTCGAACCGGCCTGGGGAGCGTACCCGCCCCTCGGCACGATCCCGGGCGAATCGGAATGGGTCCGCGAATGCCGACTTGCGGCGGGCGGCTTCGGAATCGTCCCCGCGACGTTTCGGTTCAAGCTCGAACGCGACAGCGCCGACGGCACGCCCGGCAAGGTCGGCATCGGTGCGGAGTTGAAGCCTCTCGACTTGGACGGAAACAAGGAACTGTCGTTCAAGATCA
This sequence comes from Planctomycetia bacterium, assembly GCA_043720335.1. Classification (GTDB taxonomy): domain Bacteria; phylum Planctomycetota; class Planctomycetia; order Gemmatales; family Gemmataceae; genus JAYSSW01. Next base: position 11,029 of record JAYSSW010001067.1, on the reverse strand, counting down.
AGTCCGCGAAGATCAAAAGCACCTTCGCAGCCGGCAATGCAACATTCGATCGCGCGAAGGGGCGCATGGACAAGGCTGTCTACGTCATGACGTTTGAAGGGCCGATCACGATTGAAGTCAGCGGCCAGGAATCCGAACTGCACCTGTCATCACGCCAGACGACGACCACCTGGACCAGCGACGTGAACCCGCTCGCGGAACCTGTGCCTGCGCCGCCAGCGTGTTCATCGCCGGTGGTTTTGTGCCTGCCCGAAATGCCGCATTGCTTGCCGAGATGCGTCGTGCCACCAGCTGCCAGGCTCGTCCGCTGTCGTTGGCTGCGCTGAACTTTCACCGGTTCCATCGCGTAGTTGGTACAGCAAGCAAGACAGCCTTCGGCATATTCCGCGAGAAACGGAGGCGCCGATGTCCTCTATCGTCGCCCAGCAATGGCGGCGACCTGGGCGGGGCGGGAAAAATGCTTCGCCCCTTGCTTTTCAGGTGGTGCAAAGTACAAAAGCGTGATTCCCCTCTTTCGGGGATCGGTCTTCCTTTTCTGCACGGTTTCCGGTCGCATCCGGGAGGAAAAAGCATGAATCTTTGGCGTTGGCTGGGTGCCACTCTCTTTCTGGTGTCCCTCACCTGCTTCATCAGCAGCGGGCGGCCGGCCGTCTACGCGGGTGACAAGAAGGACGAAGGCAAGAAGGACGAAGGCAAGAAGGATCCGCCGAAGGTCGAGCAGCCCCCCGTCAAGGGTTCGGGCGTCGTCTTCACGCTGAGCGCTTTCGAGAAGAAGACTCCGTTCTTCCAGTCCTACGAGACCGACACCACCCAGACCATGAAGGTCATGGGCCAGGACGTCACGCAGAAGCAGAAGCAGACCTTCTTCGTCCAGTGGACGCCGAAGGACAAGGACAAGGACGGCAACTACGTCGTCGAGCAGAAGATCATCGGCGTCGTCATGGACATCGACATCGGCGGCAACAAGATCAGCTACGACTCGCGCAAGCCGCAGCAGCCCAAGAACCCGATGACCGAGTTCTTCGGCCAGCTCATCGACAAGTCGCTCACCTTCACGATCTCGCCGAAGCTGAAGGTCACCGGCATCGAAGGCCGCAAAGCGCTGGTCGACGCGCTCGGCGCGACCAACCCGCAGATGGTGCCGCTGCTCAACAGCATCCTGAGCGAAGCCGCCCTGAAGCAGATGGCCGAGCCGACGTGGGCCGCCGTCCCGCCGAACGACGCTGTCGCCGGCAAGACCGAATGGGCCAGCGAGAGCCAGCTCGACCTCGGCCCGATCGGCTCGTACACCTCGAACTTCAAGTTCAAGTACGACAGCGAGGACGCCAAGACCAAGCTCGACAAGATCACCATCACGACCGACGTGAAGTACGTCGCTCCGACCGGCAAGAGCGACCTGCCGTTCACCATCTCCGCCGCCAACCTCAAGAGCACCAGCGGCGCCGGCGAAGCCTTCTTCGACCGCGCCAAGGGCCGCTTCGAGAAGTCCAGCATCAACATGAAGCTGGACGGCACCCTGACGATCGTCGTCGGCGGCATGACGACTGACATCACCCTGTCGCAGACCCAGATCGCCACGGTCACGACTACCGACACCAACCCGATCCCGGCGGCCGCCCCCGACAAGAAGTAGTCGCCGCCGCGATTCATTCGCTTCACGCCAGGCCACGGGAACCCGCTTCTCGTGGCCTGTTTCCTTTTCACGGGGCCGCCGATGAAGGGACCACGAGCCAGGCAGGGGCAACGCGTCTACCGCACCTGGTGCTGCCCCGTCTGCCAGAAGCAGCTCCTGCGCAGCGCGCAGTTCGTCAACGTCGCCTGCAGCTGCGGCGCCGACCCGGAGCGCCCGCAATGGATGTGCCTGGTCGAGCCGATGCGCAAGTACCGGAAGCCATTCCATGACCCCGCTCCCGCCCCACTGCCTGCGCCCGAGGCTTCTGCCTGACGTGGCGTTTCCCGCCTACTCCTACGTCCCCGGAATGTTGCCCCACCCGCATTCCGCGGCGGACGGCCACCGCTTCGCCGCCGACCTGCCGCGTGTCGATTCGCTCGACGACATGACGTGGTCAATGTGCATTCCTTATCTGCTCGGCGTCGACCTGTTCAACCACGGCTACTCCTGGGAAGCCCACGAACTCTGGGAGTCGCTCTGGCACGCGGCGGGGCGCAAGGGGACGTGCGCCGACTTCTTCAAGGGGCTGATCCAGCTCGCCGTCGTCGGCGTCAAGATTCGCGAAGGAAAACCCGCTGGCGTGCAGTTCCATGCGCGCCGCGCGGGCGAACTGTTCGCTGCGGTAGAGAGCGCGAACGGTGCCGATGCCTGCTGGGGGCTGTCGCTGCCGGGGCTGCGCCACTTCGCCGATGGCCTGCATTCCGCCGAGAGCATCACCGAGCGAGCGCCGGTCGTCGTTGTGTTCGATGAGCTGCTGTGGCCTTCGGACGACGCGGCGCTCAGACGCCCAGCGCCTTGAAGGCGGCCGGCAGGTCGGCGTGGAACGTGAAGAACTTCTCCAGCCCCGACGCGGCGAAGATGTGGCGCACGTTGTCGCTCGCCTGCGCGATCACCAGGTCGCCGCCCGCGAGTTCCAGGCGCCGCTTCAGGTGGATGAGCTTGGCGAGGAAGACGCTGTAGAGGCAGTCGGGCTCGGCCGGCCCCAGGCACAGGACAAGCTTGTGGCAGTCCTGCTCGTCGAGCAGCCGGGCCGTCTCGGCGCTGAACTCCTCCATGCCCGCCTCGTCGAGCGACGGGGCTTTCAAACGCACGCAGAGGGCGCTGCCGTGCGGCTCAACCGTGATGCGGGTGAAGGGGCGTTCCATGGGAGAGGCTCCGAACCAGGGCGACTCATCCAAGGGAGAGAACGGGCAACGCCACTCGAAGATGCGGCGCCGGACCGCGCGGTGCAAGCGAATTCCCGTCCGGTTCCGGCTCGCCCACCAGCACGCCGTCCTCCAGGCGCTGCACGCGGATCGGCGCCACTTTACGAAGTAGGGCAGGGGCGTAGCCCGGGAACGAGACGCTGACGCTGCGGCACGACGTGCCAACGACGTGTCCAGGCCGGCGCGGGTCGGCCCCCTCAACCAGCACGTCGAGCCGTCGGCCGAGCAGGCTTTGTTGATAACGCGCCGATAGCTTGCGTTCCAGTTCGCGCAGCCGTTCGCGGCGGGCATCGACGACGGCGGACGGAACCTGCGTCGTGAGCAGCGCCGCCGGCGTCCCTTCGCGCGGGCTGTACGAGAAGATGTGGATCTTCGCGAAGCCGACCTCCTCGGCGACCTGGCAGGTGGCGTCGAAGTCGGCGGCGGTCTCGCCGGGGAAGCCGACGATGATGTCGGTCGTGAAAGCCGGCTGGTCGAGCGCGGCCTTGATGCGGCGGCAGCGTTCGAGGAACCCCGCGGCCGAGTAGCGCCGCTTCATCAACTCCAGGACGCGGTCGCTGCCGCTCTGCAAACAAAGATGCAGGTGCGGCACCACTCGATGAGACGATGCGATCACGCGGATCAAGTCGTCGCGCGCCTCGGCGGCTTCGAGGCTGCTGAGGCGGACGCGGAAGTCGCCCGGCAGCCGGTCGAGCGCTTCGAGCAGGTGCCACAGCCGGCGCCACTCCGCCTTCGGCTTCCCTTTGCTGAGGTCCAGGCCGTAGTGGCCGAGGTGGATTCCGGTCAGCACGACTTCGTGATGCCCGTGCGCGACCAGTGCTTCGACTTCGCGCACGATCTCGTCGGGCGTTCGGCTGCGGACGACGGGCCGCACCTGCGGAATGATGCAGTAGCTGCAGTTCAGCAAACAGCCGTCCTGCACCTTCACGAATGCGCGCTGGTGGTTGTCGAAACGGCTGATGCCCTCGGGCATCGAAACCACACCGAAAGACCGCAGCTCGTCGGGCAGCTTCGCCTTGTCCGTGACAACGCGAACAACGCCGGGCAGCTTCGCCACCGCCTGCGGGTCGCGCGTGGCGTAGCAGCCCATGACGACGATGTCGGCGTTCGGCTGGCGCTGGTGCAGCCGCCGCACCGCCTGCCGGCTTTTGGCGTCCCCTTCGCGTGTGACGGTGCAGGTGTTGACGACGCACAGGTCGGCTTCCTCGCCCTCGGCCGCCTCGCGGTAGCCGTTGAGTTCGAGCGTCTCCTTGACGTGCTGCGTCTCGTACTGGTTGACCTTGCAGCCCAGCGTCACCAGCCGGCAAGTCCGTGTCGCGGGAAGATTCATGGCGATGCCTCGTGGGCGGTTCCGTTGCGGTCATTGTATGCCGTGCGATGGGGCAGAGGCGTTCGCAGGAAATGGTTCGAGATAGGTGTCGTGAAATTGCGAGAATTCCGGTCACGAGTCGCATGATCGTCCGGAAGACCACTCAATTCGGCGGATTTTGCACCGAAGGTGCTGCATAACAAAGCCCAGGGTCGCGCTAGCGCACCCTGGGAAACCGCGAACCGCCACGCCTCTGCCCCAAAGGGGCTGCATCGCGCCGCGCGACATGATTGATGCAACGCCGTTGGCGTAAAATTCCCCTTCTCCCATTTCCTCCCCAGGGTGCGCTGCGCGACCCTGGGCTTTGTTATGCAGCACCTTTGGTGCAAAATCCGACATGTCCGCAAGGTGCGTTTCCAGACCGTGGGTTCGACATGCAGCACCTCCGTTGCTCTCACGCCCGACCGGCCAGCGCATCTCCCGCCGCGACGCGGTGGACGACGAGCGCCTCGTCGCTGCCCGGCACGAACTGCGGGCCGACGGCGACGAGCGGGCCGCCGCGTTTGAGCTTGAGGCGGGTCTGCTCGCTGAGGAGGATCGGGCCGCCGCACGACTTGGTGAGCTGCTCGATGCGCTGGCAGAGGTTGACGGTTTCGCCGATGGCGGAGAACTCGCGGCGCATGCCGTGGCCGCCGTCGGCGTCGGTGAGGGTGGCGCCGAAGCAGCCGACGAGGGCGGGGCCGGAGTGGATGCCGATGCCGACGACGAGCGGGGCCTGCCCGTCGGCGACGAGTTCGAGGTTGAACAGGTCGAGCCGGCGCAGCAGCTCGTGGGCGCAGTCGAGGGCGATGTCGGCGTGGTCTTCGAGGGGGCGGGTGGCGCCGAACAGCGCCATGGCGCCGTCGCCGAGGAACTTGTTGACGTAGCCCCCCTTCCGTTCGATGGAGTGCAGCGCGAGGGTGAGGAAGGCGTTGAGCAGCTTGCCGACGCGCTCCGGCGCCTCGCCGAGCGTGCGGCGCGTGAAGCCGCGGATGTCGACGAACAGGACGGTGATGTCCTGGACGCTGACCTCCAGCCCCTGGTAGCGGGCGATGATGTCGTCGCGGACCTGCGGGCTGACGAACTGGCCGAAGGTGTCGTGGAGCTGCCGGCCTCGCTCGAGCGCGGTGGCCATGTCGTTGAAGCCGTCGGTGAGCTTGCCGAGCTCGTCGGGGCGCTGCTCGGCGATGTGGACGCGGAAGTCCCCTTGGGCGACGCGGTCGGTGGCGCTGTCGTGCAGGCGGATCCAGCGCAGCAGGTCGCGGCCGACCAGCGAGAAGATCAGGCAGCTGAAGAACATGCTGGCGAGGAACAGCACCCAGGCGAAGGTGTGGAGCTGGTCGTGGTCGTTGCGGTCGGGCTGGAAGTTCCAGGCGACGAACAGCAAAGCGACGAGGGGCATGGCGGCGACGGCGAGCCAGAGGATGCCGAGCCGCACCCAGAACGGGATGTGGACGGCGCCTTTCACCTCGGCGGGCCGGGCGTCGCGGAAGAACTCCGGATAGAGGAAAGCTTGAAGATAGCCTTCGATGAGGAAGTACGTCTGCACGATGGCGAGCATCGCCGACACGAGGAACGAGACGAGGAACTCGCGCCAGACGTGGCTCTGCATGCCGCGGTCCCCGAGCAGGCCGATCAGGAGCGGGAAGATCACCGCGCCGGGAAGCCAGCCGAGCGAGTTGACCAGGATTTGGCAGAGCGGCAGGTTGACGATCCGCTGCCGGCAGTAGGTCAGCAGCTCGGGATCGACCGGCTCGCCGGCGCGCAGCGTGCGCAGGCAGCGCACCAGCGGTGACAGCAGCCAGTACATCAGCCCGATGCACAACGGGTAGGCGACAACGTTGTAGAGGGGCGACGCGATCCGCCAGAAAACGTCCTTCTCCGCCAGCGTCAGGAAGCGTTCGACGATAAGCGAGACGTTGTAGAAAAAGCTGAACACGCTGCCGACCAGGTTCGACAGCACCGCGACGACGACCATGCCGACGAACGGATGCCGGCGCGCGAAGCCCGCGAGCAGCGCCAGCGGTCGGCGCAGGCTCGGAGGAATCTCCGGCGTTTCAGTGGGCGAGGCCATCTTCGTTCCTATAGATGATTGCCTGTCGGCGTCGTCGGCGTTATTCTCCGAGGTGCGCCGCCGCGCAGCAACCGGCCACACGAACCCTGAGCGCAAGCGAGGGGATCGCTCGACGACTCGCCCAATGACAGTATTCGCCAAGACGGTTCGCTGTGATCCCCTCGCTTGCGCTCAGGGTTAGTGTTCGGCGAATGTCTCGCTCCACTTCGTCCAGTGCGTTATTCTCCGAGGTGTACCGCTGCGCAGCAACCGAAAGAAAGGCCGACCGATGAAACTCGTGGTGCATCCCGCCGTGTCGGACGAGCGCTTGTCGAAGATCGTCGCCGCCGCCGACCCGATGGAGGTCGTGCAGGCCGAAGGCGAAGCCGAGGCGGTCGCCGCCATCGCCGACGCCGACGCGCTGTTCGGCTACCTGACGCCGGCGATGTTGCGCGCAGCACGCAAGCTGCGCTGGGCGCAGTCGCCGACCGCGAGCATGGAGAAGTACCTGTACCCCGAACTGGTGGCCTCGCCCGTCGTCGTGACGAACATGCGCGGCATCTTCAGCGACGTGATCGCCGACCACGTTTTCGCGTTCATCCTGTGCTTCGCGAAGAATTTCCACCGCTATTTCCGCCAGCAGCAGCAGCAGGTTTGGCGCATGCTGGGCCGTGCGCCGGGCGAACTGCCCGGCTATGGCGGCCCCGGCGAGGTGCATCCGTCCGACCGCGCCGCCATGACGCTCGCCGACTGCACGCTCGGTGTCGTCGGCCTCGGCGGCATCGGCCTGGAGACCGCCCGGCGCGGCCTCGCCTTCAGCATGCGCGTCCTCGGCGCCGACCCGCGCAGCGGCAAGCTGCCCGACGGCGTGGCGCTGGTTTCGCTCGACGTGCTGCTGGCCGAGAGCGACTATGTCGTGATCGCCGCCCCGCACACGCCGGAGACGGTGAAGCTGTTCAACCGCGAGCGGCTGCGCCAGATGAAGCGGTCGGCGTTCCTCATCAACGTCGGCCGCGGCGCCATCGTCGATCTGGCGGATTTGACCAATGCGCTTCAGGCGGGCGAGATCGCCGGGGCGGGTCTGGACGTGTTGGAGACCGAGCCGCTACCGCCGGGCCATGCGCTGTGGGGGATGGAGAACGTGATCCTGACGCCGCACTGCGCCGCCGCGTCGCCGAGGGTGCCGGAGCGCCATCTGCAAACGCTGGTCAACAACCTGCGCCGCTTCGTCGCGGGCCAGCCGCTGCTGAACGTGGTCGACAAAACGATGTGGTGTTGAACGCCTGTCGCTTGCGGTTTCGCGCACGCATAATACGGTCATGCCACGTATCGCTGGAATAAATCCCGCTCTCGCGGATCATCTCAGCAGACCTTTCACGCCCACTTCACGAGGCACCCATGCGATTCCTTTTCGTCGTCGTCGCGGTATTGAGCCTGTTCGCCATCGGCTGCGGGAGAAGCTCCCCGCAAGCGGAAGCGAAACGCGACTTCAAGAGCCGCGAAGGATTCCCCGATGTCGAAGTCGCACAGGGCCCCGCTGGCAAGCAGCCCGACGGCAAGGAGAAGGCCCCCGACAAGCTGGCGCGCAAGATCAAGTACACCGGTGAGGTGCGCGTCATCGTCGAGGATTTCGACAAGGCGGAGGACAAGTTCACCGTCGCCGTGAAGGACGCCGTTGGCATCGTCGCGCATTCGGAGATCAGCAGCTCGCCGGGGCAGCCGCGCCGGGCGGTGTACCGCGTGCGCGTGCCGGTGGCGCAGTTCGAGGCGTTCCGCAGCGCCGTGAGGAAGTTGGGCGAAGTCGAGCACAACACGTCCGATTCCGAGGACGTGACCGAGGCGTACTACGATCTCGACGCCCACGTCAAGAATCGCCAGGTCGAGGAAGAGGCGTTGCGCAAGCTGATGGACAAGGCCGGGGACAACCTGAAGAACATTTTGGAGATCAACGAGAAGCTGAACCTGGTGCGCGACGACATCAACCGCAAGACCGGCCAGCTCAAGCGGCTCGCCGACCTGACCGATCTCACGACGGTGAACGTGACGCTGCGCGAGAAGCAGAAGTACGACGGCGAGAAGGCCCCGGTGGCGGCCGAGACGCCGACGTTCGGCATGCGCGCGAGCCGGACGTTCTCCGACTCGCTGGGGAGCCTGGTGAACTTCGGCGAAACGCTGCTGCTCGTCGTGATCGCGCTGGCGCCGTGGCTGCCGATCCTGCTCGTCGTCGTCCTCATCGGCTGGCGGCTGACGCGCCATCAGTCGCGCAGGCAAGCCGTCGTGGAGTTGAAGCCGGTCGGCGAGGCCCCTGCGGACGTGGCGGAGGAGGAGTGACACACGCCTCCTCGTTCCCCGGCTCTCCGCCAGGGAACGAGGGGCAAATTACGGGCGCGGGATCGGCGCCACGGCGCCCTCGAAGATCTCCACCGACGCCTCCTCCAGCACCAGCACGCGCGGCGTCACCATCAGGAAGACGTGCTTCGTCCGCTCCACCTCGCGCGTGCCGCGGAACCATTCGCCGACCAGCGGCAGTTCGCCCAGCACCGGCACGAAGCAATCCTCGCGGCTCATGCACTTCGTCTCGCCCATCGACACCAGCAGCGTCTTGCCGACCGGGATCACCTTCTCCATCTCGGCGACCAGCACGCTGAGGTTCGGCATCTCCAGGAAGCCCTCGCAATCGGCCGCCGTCTCGTCCTCGCGCACCTGCTGAATCCGGAAGCTCTTCTTGACCACGTTTCCGACCAGGTACGACTTCTCGACGCGGAACTTCACGCGCACCGACTTGCGGTCGGCCGAGACGATGGGCGTGAACTCCGAGACCAGCCCCAGCTTCTTCTGCGAGGACACGGGGAGAATGTACGTCCAGTTCGCCTTGCGCTCGGTCTTGTAGTCGGTCGTGAACTGGCGGAAGTCGGCGACAACGATGTCCGCCTTCTGGCCGTTCCACACCGTCACCTTCGGCGCCTGCACGACGCAGGTCTGCTTGCACTCCTGCGCCTCGGCCATCAGCGAATGAAGCTGCTCCGGCGAGACCATCGTCACGGCTTTCGCCTTGCCGTCGGCGCCGACCATGCCGCTCTTGCGCTGCCACAGCGTCGCCATCTCCGGCGACGTTTCAACGATGCGTGCTTCGATGCACACTTCCAGGTCGTGCAAGCGGCGCAGCGCCTTCAGCATCTCGCCGACTTCGGCCTGGATCTCCACGTCCGCCTTGACGACCAACGCCATGCCCGCCGGGAAGTACTGCATCTGGCCGCTGCCGCCGGCGCTTTCCCACGTCGTCGGCGCGATGACGTTCTTGATGAGCGTCATCAAGGCTTCTTCGTTCGTCTTGGCCTTCACTCGGGGATTGTCGGTGGCCGGCACCACGAGGTCGGCGACCGGGTACGTCATCGTGCGCATGCTCGTCGACTTCGCCTTCGCGGCTGCGGGCTGCGCGGCGGCGCGATCGACATGCAAAGCCAGGATGCAGCAACCCGCCAGCAGACTCGTCCACCATGTTCGTGCCGTCATCGGTTTCCTCCAGGATCGGGGCGTCGGATCGTAGCGTGACCGGATCGCTTATAACGACCCGCCCCAACCGGGCAAGGCCGAGTGGAAGCCTTCCCTTCGCTCCGCAACATCGTAGAACGCCGGGAGACGACTTTATCCGCTCCTGGAGGCCCTCCCATGACCAGCCCTTTGCAGTCCCTCATCGCTTGCGGCACCAAGCTGTGGCTTGACTCCATCGACCCCGACCTCGTCCAGCGCAACCGCGCCCTTGGCGCGACCGGAGCCACCTCCAACCCGATCATCATCTCCGACCTCATCAAGACCGGACGCTTCGACGCCGAGCTGGCCGGCTTCATGAAGCAGGGGCTGGACGACGAGGCGGTCGCCTGGCGGGTGACCGACTCGCTCGTCAAGCAGGCCCAGGCCGTCTTCCTTCCCGTCCACCAGCAGACCAAGGGGAACGACGGCTACGTCAGCTTCGAGCTGGACCCGCTGCTCGAGGATTTGGCCAATCCCCTCTCCGTCGCCGAACGAGCGAAGCAGTACGTCGCGCTCGGCAAGCAGTGGAGCGCCGGGCACGCCAACCGCATGATCAAGATCCCCGCGACCCCCGCCGGCCTGGCCGCCGTGGAAGACCTGGCCGCCGCCGGGGTGACGCTGAACGTGACGCTGATCTTCACGCCGCGCCAGTACGAGATCGCGCGCGACGCCATGTGGCGAGGTGCCCAGAAGCACGACAAGCTCGCCACGTTCAAGTCGGTCTACTCGATCTTCGTGTCGCGCGTCGACGTGTACACCGAGCAGAAGGTGACGGAGCTGTCGCCGGCGGCCCAGGGGGAGGTCGGCATCGTGAACGCCAAGCAGATCTGGAAGCTGAACCAGCAGTTCTGGGCCGACAAGAAGCTGCCGCTCCAGCAGGAGATCATCTTCGCCAGCACCGGCACGAAGAAGCCGGCCGACAAGCCGTGGAAGTACGTCGCCGCCTTCGCGGGGTCCGACATCGAGACGAACCCACCCGGCACCAACGACCTCGTCGAAGCGAGCGGCCAAACCTTCACGCGCCAGGTCGACCAACTGCCGCCCGCCGACGTGCTGGCCGACATCGAGAAGCACGTCGACCTGCAGAAGCTGGAAGACACGCTGATGAGCGAGGGCCTGAAGAAGTTCGCCGACCCGCAGAAGGCCCTGCTGGCGCTGATCGCGACCAAGCGCAAGCAGCTGGCGTGAGCGAACGACAAGCGAAACGCAGAAGCCCCGCG
>JAYSSW010001066.1:0-5569 GCA_043720335.1 Planctomycetia bacterium | reverse complement strand
GCCGGATCGCGGCGTGCCTGCTGAAGCAGGAGACGACGGCCAAGGCGGGCGTCAAGGCGAAGCGCAAGAAGGCTGGCTGGGACGACGACTACCTGCTCGAGGTCCTGGACGGCCAGCTCGACGAGTCCTTTTTCCAGGAAGAGTGATGCGATTGCCCTGTGGCTTGGCCCAGACGTGCCAGCCGTCACGGTCGTAGAAGTCGATGGTGCCGTCCTTGATGCGGACCAGTTGGACCGCGCTGAACGGCATCTTGCGTTTCGAGAACTCCAAGCCTTCCAGGGCCACGAGGACGTTGCCAACCAGGACGGTTTCGCCGTCGACGATGTGCGGGTAGAAGAAATCGACATCGCGACGGATCAGCACGTTTTCGACTTCAAGTTGCAACGTGCGGACATCGGGGAAAACAAAGACACTGACTTTCACGCTGCCGCCCTCGGATTTGTGAATTAGCAAGCTGTAGTGAGCCAGCCAGGTCGATGGCTCTTTGACCATCTCAAAGCTCTCGATTTCGCTCCAAAGCACCACGATTTGGTTTCTTCCCGGAAACAGCACTAATCCATTTTCACCGATCAACACAGCTTCGCGAAGCGATTCCGTGAGCATCGCCCACATGAAAAAAGCAGATAATGGTGATCCGATAATCAAGACGGTCGGTGTCAGCAATCCGACCTGTGGATTCGGTGCAGCAAGTCCAGTTAGTTGCCAAGCACCGAAGCAGAATCCCAGCAAGCCTGCTACTGCAAATCCCAGGCGCAAGATCCAGAAACGCACCTGTCTTTCGAAAGCAGGCGACAGCTTGGATTTGATGCGCCCAATTTTCGCGGTGGTTACTGCATCAACGGCTGGTATTTCAGTTTCCGAGTCCATCTTGCACACCCTGGCATCGCCATTGGAAAAGCCGTTCCCCGTTTCAACGAGAAACAGGGATCGGCTCTGGCTTCCATCGGGGAAGCGGTCGGTTTCAGGCTGCTTCCTACATCTTCGCGATGACGGCGTCGGCGAACTCGCTGCACTTCACTTCCTTGGCGCCTTCCATCAGGCGGGCGAAGTCGTACGTCACGGTCTTGGCCGCGATGGCGCCGTCCATGCCCTTGACGATGAGGTCGGCGGCTTCGGTCCAGCCCATGTAGCGGAGCATCATCTCGCCCGACAGCACGACCGAGCCGGGGTTCACCTTGTCCAGCCCGGCGTACTTGGGGGCGGTGCCGTGCGTCGCCTCGAAGACGGCGTGGCCGGTGAGGTAGTTGACGTTGCCCCCCGGCGCGATGCCGATGCCGCCGACCTGCGCGGCCAGGGCGTCGGAGAGGTAGTCGCCGTTGAGGTTCATGGTGGCGATCACGTCGAACTCGTCGGGGCGCGTCAGCACCTGTTGCAAGGTGATGTCGGCGATGGCGTCCTTGACCAAAATTTTGCCCGACGCCAGCGCCGCCTTCTGCTCGGCGTTCGCTTCGGGTTCGCCCTTGGCTTTCTTGGTGCGCTCCCACTGGTCCCAGGTGTAGACCTTGCCGGCGAACTCCTTCTCGGCCAGGGCGTAGCCCCAGTTGCGGAAGGCGCCTTCGGTGTACTTCATGATGTTGCCCTTGTGCACCAGCGTCAGGCTTTTGCGCTGGTTGGCGATGGCGTACTCGAGGGCGGAGCGGATCAGGCGGTCGGTCCCCTCCTGCGACACCGACTTGATGCCGATGCCGGTCGTGTTCGGGAAGCGGATCTTGGCGAACTCCTTGGGGAAGTTCTCCTTGAAGAGAGCAAGGAACTTCGCGTTCGCCTCGCTGCCCGCCTCGAACTCGATGCCGGCGTAGATGTCTTCGGTGTTCTCGCGGAAGATCACCATGTCGACCTTTTCGGGATGCTTCACTGGCGAGGGAACGCCCTTGAACCAGCGCACGGGGCGCAGGCAGACGTAGAGGTCGAGGAGCTGGCGGAGGGCGACGTTGAGCGAGCGCATGCCGCCGCCGATGGGGGTGGTCAGCGGTCCTTTGATGCCGACGAGGAACTCGCGGAAGGCGTCGACGGTCTCGTCGGGGAGCCAGGAGTTGAACTGGGTGAACGATTTCTCGCCGGCGTAGACCTCCATCCAGGCGATCTTCTTCTTGCCGGCGTAGGCTTTGGCGACGGCGGCGTCGAGGACGCGGACGGAGGCGCGCCAGATGTCGGCCCCGGTGCCGTCCCCTTCGATGAACGGGACGATCGGATGGTCCGGCACGTTCAGATTGCCGCCGGAGATGGAGATCTTGTCCCCCGCAGGGACTTTGGAGTGTAGGTAAGGCATGCCGGCTCCCGAGAGAAAAAAGCGGTCAAAGCGTGATCTTGCATGGGTTTGGACAGTATACGAGCGGCCGTTGCGAAAGCCCATTGCGGGGCGTGTCGCCGTTCAATCGTTTTGCCGCGACGCGCAGCGGAGCGCGGGCAACGCGCGGCGATGCGATGTTTGGCGTCGCGTGGCAACCGGGTTCCACGCGATGTTTCCAATTCGTGTCGTCGCGCGGTTTCCGCGCTCCGCTGCGCGTCGCGGCTAAACGGGGAGGGTGCATCGCCACGCAAGCATCGACACATGAATGCTTTGCGTTGACAGACTGGTCAGCGATCCAGACAATCTTGATGAAATCTTGAGTTTCAACGTAGAATGCACTTCCAGTGAGCCAAATCCCGTGTCGCACGGCGCGGGAGCGGAGGACCCAACGAAGCTCGCAGGAGCTTCCGGGGCGAAGGTCATTCGTGACCAGGGCACCTTTCTAGCCCCAGCCCGTCAGCTAACTTCGCCGGCACGGACCGCATGGTGCGGTCCACGATGGAAGGGCACGGCGATTCTCGCGATCTCCCGCTCTGCGCCTTTCAAATCTCGGCAGACTCTCCACAAGGCAGACCATGAGCGAACCGGTTCCGCCCACGCCAAGCACGGGGGCCAAGGCGGCCCGCGTCATCATCGTGGGCAGCGTGATGTTCACGTTCATCTCCTACTGGCGCACCGCAGCGGTCGTGCTCTGCGACCTCGGCAGCACGGCGTACTACATCGGGGGCATTGTCGAGCAGGCGGTCGGGCCGGCCGCCCCCTGGTTCATCCTCGCCGTCATGCTGTTCAGCTACGCCGTCCGCTCCGTCTACATCGAAAGCTGCTCGCTGTTCATCCGCGGCGGCGTCTACCGCGTGGTGAAGGAGGCGCTGGGCCGCTTCTTCGCCAAGATCGCCGTCTCCGCGCTCATCTTCGACTACCTGCTGACCGGCCCCATCAGCGGCGTGTCGGCGGGGCACTACCTCATCGGGCTGCTCCTCGACACGCTCAAGATCATCGACCCCAACCTGCACATCCAGGACGACATCCTGCGCGGCAACATCAAGAACTGGGGCGCCGTCATCGCCGCCATCGGCGTCACCCTCTACTTCTACCGCCTCAACGTGCGCGGCATCCACGAGTCGAGCGACCGCGCCCTCAAGATCATGATCGCCACCACCATCATGGTCGTCATCATGCTCGTCTGGTGCGGCATCACCCTCGGCGTGAAAGGCGTCGCCAAGGACAACCACGGCGTCACCAACGCCACGCCGATGCTGCCCGACCTGTCGGTGAAGCCGAAACTTGACGCCGACACGGGCAAGGCGATCCTCGACCCGAAGACGAACGAGCCGGAGATGCTGCCCGACCCGATCGGCTTCCTGGGGCACACCCAGGTCGGCGAATCGCTGCGGGCCGACACGATCAACTGGTGGAGCGTCTTCGGCGCGATGGGGCTGCTCATCGCGTTCGGACACTCGATCCTCGCCATGAGCGGCGAGGAGACCTTGGCCCAGGTGTACCGCGAGGTGGAAGCCCCGAAGCTGCAGAACTTCCGCAAGGCGGCGTTCATCGTCTTCGTCTACAGCCTCGTCTTCACGGCAGCGATCAGTTTCTTCGCGGTCTGGCTGATCCCGCAGAACGAGCGCGTCACCGTCTACTCCGAGAACCTCATCAGCGGCCTGGCGATGAACCTCATCGGCCCCGACACGCTCAAACTCGCCCTCAACGCCTTCGTCGTCATCATCGGCTTCCTGATCCTGTCCGGGGCGGTCAACACGGCCATCATCGGCTCGAACGGCGTGCTCAACCGCGTCGCCGAGGACGGCGTCCTCCCCGAATGGTTCCGCCGCCCGCACGCCAAGTTCGGCACCACTTACCGATTGCTGACGGTGATCGTCGTGCTGCAACTCGTCATCATCCTGCTCAGCGGGGGGAACGTGCTGGTCCTCGGCGAAGCGTACGCCTTCGGCGTCGTCTGGAGCTTCGTGTTCCAGGCCCTCGCGATGGTCGTGCTGCGCTTCAAGGATCCGCGCCCGCGCGAGTACCGCGTGCCGTTCAACTTCCGCATCGGCGGCAAGGAGATCCCGTTCGGGCTGCTGTTCATCCTCTTCGCGCTTCTCAGCGCCGCGCTGTTGAACCTGTTCACGAAGGAGCTGGCGACCATCTTCGGCTCGCTGTTCACGCTGGCGTTCTTCCTGATCTTCCTCGTGTCTGAATACTACCACGACAAGCAGATGAAGGGGGGTAGCCACAAGCACCTGGAGCAGTTCAACCAGGCGGGCGCCGAGGAGATCACGCAGAAGAGCCTGAAGCTGGACCGGCCCTTCCGCAAGCTGGTGGCGATCCGTTCGCCGCACAACTTGTTCATGCTGGAGAAGGCACTCGAAGACACCGACCCCGACTCGACCGACCTCATCGTGATGACGGCGAAGACCGTTCCCGAAGGGGGCGAGTTGTCCGAGCACACCGAGGAACTCGACAGCTACGACCAGGAGCTGATGACGGCCGTGGTGCAGAAGGCGGAGCTGTCGGGCAAGCAGGTGCATCCGCTGATCGTGCCGACCAACAATCCGCTTTACGCCCTGTTGCGCACGGCGAAATCGCTCAACGTGCAGGAGCTGATCGTCGGCGCCTCGAACCAGTACACGGCCGACGAGCAGCTGGAGCAGGTCGCGTTCCACTGGATCAACCTGTGCGACGGCGCGACGACCCCGCTCACCATCCGCATCCTGGGCAAGGACCGCGACGTCTGGTTCGACCTTGGCGGCGGCAGCCGCATCCCGCGCGCTGCGGAGGCGAAGGCGCGGTCGGTCGCCGACCTGCGCCGCGCGGGCATCGGCGTCGACAAGGTGCTGCTGGTGCACCACGACTCGTCGATGGGAATGGACCTGTTCCAGTCGGTGTTGACGATGCTCGACCCTCAGGTCGATCTGCTGCTGGTGGTGCTGCCGCGCGAGACGGACGCGACGGGGGTCAGCACGCTCCCCGCGATCACCGAACAAAGCGAACAGCTGCGGCGCACGATCAAAATCACGTCGTTGCAACAGTTGTCGGGCGAGGAACTGGTGACGCTGGCCCGCGCCGACCAGTGCGACGCGATCATCGCCCCGATCGGCGCCGAGCATGGCGAAGCGGCGCTGCGGTCGCTGCCGCAGTGGCTGCAATACGTGCTGGCGAACGCGCCGTGTCGGGTGCTGCTGACGCGAGCGCCGTCGCTGCCTACGGAACTGGCGGAGTGACGCGCAGTTTAGCCGTTCGCCTACGGCGAACGTGGGCGCGACGCCACGCGGCGATGTT
>JAYSSW010001065.1:0-11858 GCA_043720335.1 Planctomycetia bacterium | reverse complement strand
GACGCACGCCCGAATCAAAAATCGCCGCGTGGCGCCCGGTCCGCGCTCGCCGTAGGCGAACGGCTAAACGGGATCGCTCTACGGGATCGCATTCTTATTTCACGGTGCTGCTCATCTTGAAGACCGGCAGCAGCAGGCCGGCGACGACCAGCAGCGTGATGACCGCCATCACCAGCAGCATGATCGGCTCCAGCAGGCGCACGAACAGTTCGAGCTGGCGCGAGGTGCGTTTCTCCAGGGCGTCGGCGACGCTGAGGAGGACTTTTTCGAGGTTGTTGCTCTCCTCGCCGACGGAGATCATCTCGACGACGTCGCGGGGGAAGTGGGGGCTGTTGGCGAGGGGGGCGGCGAGTTTGTTGCCTGCGGTGACGTTCTCGGCCGCCTGCTCGATCGCCTGGGCGAGAACGCGGTTGCCGGTCGAGTCCTTGGCGATGCGCAGCGATTGGAGGATGGGGATGCCGTTGCGCAGCAGGGTGCCGAGGATGCGGGTGAAGCGCGACAGGGCGAGGCTGAGGTAGATCTTGCCCGCGAGAGGCAGCTTGAGGCGGATGGCGTCCATGCGGAGCCGGCCGCTGTCGGTCCGGGTCCAGCTGAGGAAGGCCATCACCAGGCCGACGATGATCGGCGTGATCCAGAACCAGTGGTTGATGATCGCATGACTGATGCCGACCAGCCCCACGGTGAGGGCGGGCAGCTCTCCCTGGGCTTCCAGCTTCTTGAAGATCGGCTCGAAGCGGGGCACGAAGAAGATGATGAGGATCATCAGCACGATGAAGCCGGCCCCGGCGAGGAAGGCGGGATACGCCATCGCCCCGATGACCTTCGCCTTCAGGTCCTCCTGGCTTTCGGTGAACATCGCGATGCGGTCGAGCACGTCCTCGAGGAAGCCGCCCTCCTGTCCGGCGCGGACCATGCTGACGGCGAGCTCGTTGAAGGCGTTGGGGTAGAGCGCCATGGCGTCGGCGAGGTTCTCGCCGTCGGCGACCTTGGCGTGGACTTCGCGCAGAATCGCGGAGAGGGCGACCTGCGACGACTGCTTCTCGAGGATCTCCATGCAGCGCAGCAGCGGGACGCCGGAGCGGAGCAGGTCGGCGAGCTGGGAGAAGAAGGTGGCCATGTTGCGCGAGCTGACGCGGCCGCCGCCGCGCTTCATCTTGGCGGCGCCCTTGGCCAGCTCGATCTTGAGCGGGAACAGGCCGCGCGAGTCGAGCAGCGCCATCACCTCGCGCTCGGTGCCGGCGGACAGGATGCCGTTGGTGCGCTGGCCGTCCCCGGCGAGCGCTTCGTAGTTGTAGTCAGGCATGGCGTTGGCAACGTGGGGTCAGGGGGGCTTCGGATTGCAGATTTCAGAGTTTGGATTGCAGATTGCAAACCCCAAGCCCCACCATGAGCGAAGCGATTGGTGGGGGTCTTCGGATTGCAGATTGCAAACCCCAACCCCCACCATGAGCGAAGCGATGGGTGGGGGTCGAACCCGCGCGGGCGTCACCCCCAGGAATCGCTGCGCTCATCCTGGGGCTTGGAGGCTAATGCAGGTCCGCCGCGGTGACGCGGGCGACTTCCTCGATGGTGGTGGCGCCGGTCAGCACCTTCTGCCAGCCGTCCTGGCGGAGCGTGACCATGCCCCCCTTGAGGGCCTCGTTGCGGATGGTGTTGGCGTTGACGCGTTGAACCACCAGATCCTTCATCACGTCGGTGTTGACGAGCAGTTCGTAGATGCCGGTCCGGCCCTTGTAGCCGCTCTGGTGGCAGCGTCGGCAGCCGCGCCCCTTCCACAGCTTCTTCGGCATCTCCCCCTGGGCGACGCCGGGGAAGTCGAGCGGCATGTCGCTGTGGTGCGGCTCGTACTCCATCTTGCACTCCGAGCAGATGGTGCGCACCAGCCGCTGCGCCATCACGCCTTCGACGGTGCTCGACACGAGGAACGGCTCGACCCCCATATCGATGAGGCGGGTGAAGGCGCTGGGCGAGTCGTTGGTGTGCAGCGTGCTGAACACGAGATGCCCGGTCAGCGACGCCTGGATGGCGGCCTCGGCGGTTTCGTGGTCGCGCATTTCGCCGATCAGGATGACGTCGGGGTCGTGGCGGAGGATGCTGCGCAGCGACGCGGAGAAGGTCAGGCCGATCTTGCTGTGCACCTGGATCTGGCTGATGCCGGGCTG
The DNA here is from genome assembly GCA_043720335.1 of Planctomycetia bacterium. GTDB lineage: Bacteria > Planctomycetota > Planctomycetia > Gemmatales > Gemmataceae > JAYSSW01. The sequence continues at coordinate 9,696 of JAYSSW010001065.1, read as the reverse complement.
CTGGTACTCGACGGGATCCTCGACGGTGATGATCTTGGTGGCGTCGTCCTTGATCTCGTTGAGGGCGGAGTAGAGGGTGGTGCTCTTGCCCGAACCCGTCGGGCCGGTGACGAGGATGATGCCGTGGGGGCGGTCGATCATCTTGCGGAACAGGGCGTACGTCGACGGGCGCATGCCGACGCTGGCGAGGTTGAACACCATGCGCGACTTGTCGAGAAGGCGCATGACGATGCCTTCGCCGTGGATCATCGGGATGATCGAGACGCGGACGTCGATCTCCTTGTGGTTGACGCGCATCTTGATGCGGCCGTCCTGGGGGAGCCGCTTCTCGGCGATGTTGAGCCGGGCCATGATCTTGAGGCGGCTGATGATGGCGGACTGGAAGCGGTTGATCTCCGGCGGGAGGGCCTGCGTCTGCAGGATGCCGTCGACGCGGTAGCGGATGCGCAGGGCGTTCTCCTCCGGCTCGATGTGGATGTCGCTGGCGCCGTCGTTGGCGGCTTCCAAGAGGATCTCGTTGACCAGCCTGACGACCGAGGCTTCCTGGGCCTGCTTGGCGATCTCGCTGTCGTCGGTCTCCAGTTCCTCGAGCAGTTCGACGCCGTCGGCGCGTTCCTGGACCATGGCGGTGACGGTTTCGCCGCCGACGCCGAAGTGGGTCTTGATGAGCCGGGTGATCTCGCGCGGGCTGGCGAGGACGGCGTGGATGTGCAGTCCGGTGAGGGTCTGCATCTCGTCGAGGGCCTGCACGTCGAACGGGTCGCTGGTGGCGACGGTGAGGCTGCCGTTCTGCCGCTCCAAAGGCAGCAGGCTGCGGCGGTGGACCAGCTTCGACGGCGCGACCTTGACGGCCTCGATGTCGATCTTGGTGTTGACGAGGTCGACCAGCTCCATACCGAACTGCTCCGCGAGGAGGGGCATGATGCTCTCCTCCTTGGCGAAACCCTTCTCGATGAGGACCATGTGCAGCGGCTTGTTGGGCGACGTGCGCAGCGCTTCCTGCAGTTTCGGCATGTCCGACTCGTGCATCAAACCCTGACTGACCAGCATTCCGACGAGATTCACGCCAGCACCCCGCAAGCCTGTGGAAGCGCAGCGCGGGAGGCGCAGCGCTGCCGCACTGGAAAAACCGGACGAGGGATCAACCCTGATTATCCTCCAGAGTAACGTGTTCCGCAAGGGTTGTCCATCGGCGCGGAATCGGCGCAGCCATTCCTGCCGGGAAAATCGGGAGGACTGGGGGAGTTCTGCGGCGGGCGAGGGGGGGCGATCAAGCCCCAGGATGAGCGAAGCGATTCCTGGGGGTGAGCGGTCGCGTGGTTCGACCCCCACCAATCGCTTCGCTCATGGTGGGGCTTGGCGCTGCCTCTGTTCATTCTCACCCCGAAAAACGCAAAGCCCCCGGCTCGGTGCGGGGGCGCTTTCACGGCTGCTACAGCGCGAAGTGCGGCAGGGCCAGGGGGTCCGAGCGGTCGAGCAGGTAGGCGCGGACCAGGTCGGCGGTGGTGCGGGCCTCGATCTTGTCCATCACGTTGGAGCGGTGGATGTCGAGCGTCTTGGGGCTGATGCCGAGCATCTCGGCGATCTTGCGGTTCTGCAGCCCGGTGACCATCAGGGCGAGGACTTCGGTTTCGCGCGGGGTCAGCTTGGCGACGCGCTTGGAGGCGACCTGGCGCTCCTCGAGCAGCCGCTTCCACTTCTCGTGGTGTCCAAGCCCGTGCTGGATGGCGGCGACCAGCTCGTCGTCCTTGAACGGCTTCTCAAGCACGTCGATGGCGCCGGCCTTCATCGCCTGGACCGCCAGCGCGACGGTGGCGTGCCCGGTGAGCAGGATGACCGGGATGGCGATCTTCTTCTCGTTGAGATGGCTCATCAGCTCGGTGCCGGTCATGCCCGGCAGGCGGACGTCGAGGACCAGGCAGTTGATCGGCTTGGTCGGGTCCTTGTCCTTGTTGTCCAGCTCGGCGAGGAACTCCTTGGCGGTGGCGAAGCTGACGAAGTTGATCCCTTCCGCCTTCAGCAGCAGCCGCATCGCGTTGCGGAGGTCGGCGTCGTCGTCGATCAGGCAAACAGTGGGTTTGTTCATGTGGGTTCGTCCGTCAGCAGGGGTAGGGTGAAAGTAAAGGTCGCTCCACGATCCAGGTTGTTGCGGGCGGCGAGTTGTCCGCCGTGGGCCTGCAGGATGCTGCGGCTGAGGGCCAGCCCGACGCCCATGCCGAGGGGCTTGGTGGTGACGAACGGCTCGAACAGCCTCTGGACCACGGCGAGGCCCAGGCCGGGCCCGTGGTCGCGGACCACGACACTCACCTCGCGCTCGCCCCAGGTGGTCTCGATCTCGACGATCCGGCGGGCCTGCGGGACCTCCGTGACCGCCTCGATGGCGTTGCGCAGCAGGTTGACCAGCACCTGCCCGATCTGCACCGGGTCGGCCAGCAGCGTCGGCATGCGGCCGTCGAACTCGAGGCGGACCCGCGCCTCGGCGGCGTCGATCTCGGCCTCGAGGACCTTGAGCGACTCGCGGACCAGCTGGTGCAGGTCGACGCGGGCGGTCTGGCGCTGTCCTCTGCCCAGGTCGCGCATCCGCTGCATGATCATGTTGGCGCGGTCGGCCTGGCGGGCGATCTGGTCGATCGCGTCGGTGATCTCGGCGAGGTCGGCGTTGCCGGAGCGGAGCAGCCGGTTGGACGCGCGGGCGGTGGTGCCGATCGCCGTCAGGGGCTGGCGCAGCTCGTGGATGAGGCCGGCGGCGAGCTGGGACTCGAGCGTCGCTTCCTCGACGACGTGCTGGGGCTGCAGCCGCCCCAGCCATTCGCGCAGCCCGCCGTCGAGGTCGAACAACGGCTTGCAGTGCAGCTCGGCGACGACCTCCCCGCGCGGGATCGGCAGCCGCACCGTGGTCGGCGGGAAGCTGCGCGGAACGTCGAACTTCCAGTTCTGCCGCCAGGGGAGCAGCTCGCTGCGTCCCAGGTAGATCGCGAGGTCGTTGCCGACCATCCCCTCGGCCGTGGTGTGCAGCTGCTTCGCCAGGGACGCCGACACGAACCGGATCTTCCCTTCCGGGGCGAGGCGGAAGAAGGCGTCGCTGCCCGCATCGTTCCAGAGCTGGCAGATGTCCTCAAGGTCCTGGCTCACGGGGGGATGGAAGCCTTCCAGCTCCGCCTTCTCGCGCAGCCGCTTGCGGCGCTTCTTGGCCTGCTCCTGCAGTTGCTGCACCAGCTGGACATGCTGCGCCAGGCCCTGCTCGGTGTCTTTGAGACGTTGCTGCATGCGAGCGATCTCGTCAGGGGGCTGCGAAGGGAGGTTTGGTGTCATGAGACGTCGCCGACGGCGCAACTCCAGTGTTTTGTGCCTAAATAAGTATACCCGCCACGCCGCAACTAGCCACCTTTGATTCCTGCGGATCGATCCTTACATTAAAAAAAATTCGCGCGAGTCATGCGAAACCAACAAAATATGCTACGACACGACCGTTGATTTTTCTTAAAGGACCAATCATTCAGCTCAGGGAAGAAGTCGAGGTTCGCGCACGGGTGGAAGTTACGGCCTCAGCGAGGTTAACCTAGCGAAGCGGACAAAAAAAGCGAAAAAATTCAAAATCGTGTCGAAGCGAAAAAATGGGGAGATGAAGCAAAGGAAAAACCGAAGTCGCGTTGCGGCCCTTTCGTCTGTCGTTGAAAAACAGACGATTGGCGGGGCGGGAACTATTCAAAGAATCGGAGACAGGGTGACTGCGGGACGTGCGACGGGGATCTCGCAGCAAGCGATGGAAGTGCTGACGAAGGGGCCGGGCAAAGAGAACGGAAAAAGCAGCTTGCCGATGCGGTCGAAGCCGCTTGCTCTTCGCTCCGGGGAGAGGGACCGAGGCCTGTGAGTCCGAAGCGCGAAGCGAGGCAGCACGCGCGGGGGTGCAATGGGTCGTGGCGTGTTGGGGCTGCCGATGCGCAGCAAGGAAAGTCGCGTGTGGTCGCGGGCGCCTCGCTGCGCATTGGCGAACGGGACACGCCGCTTTTGGCATCGCTGCATGTGCTGCCTCGCTTGGCGCTTCGGGCTCAGGGTGACGGGTTCTCCCATGTCAGAAAAAAGAGAAATGAGGAAAGCCCAGGGACCGCGGTCCCTGGGCTTTCGATGCTTCAACGCCCCTGACACGCCGCGCCGTCCGTCGCCGTTTCAGTCGGCGTCGGCCCAGCCGGCCTTGTTGGAGCCGGTCTCGCGCGAGATGTCGGACAGCGGGATGTCCTTGCCGAACCTCTCGCGATGGACGTGCATGGACAGGTAGCACATCTCCTCGCACTCCATGTCCATCAGGGCGGTGTCGGGCTTGGCGTGGACGGCGTCGTAGTAGCCCTTGCCGACGGCGACGATGAACCCGCGGGCGTAGAGGAAGCCGTCGTCGGAGCCGTCGGTGTGCTTCTGGATCTCGGCGCGGTCGATGTCGTAGAGTTTCTTTTCGAGGGCGCGGTCGAACGCTACCAGCTCGTCCTTGGGGAGCTTCTCCAGCTGCTCGCGCAGCTCGACCATGACTTCGTCGAGGGCTTCGACGAGTTCCTCGGCCTTCTCGTCGGACAGGGTGCCCTCGGCCAGTTTCTGCCGCGCCTTCGCCATGCCGCCGGCCGCCTTCCAGGCCGACTCGATGAAGGACCAGAACCGCTTGTCGTCCATCGAACAAACTCCCGGATGTCGGCGACGGAGGGGATGGTAAGCCGCTATTTTGAGCGGCGCCCCCGCCATCGGCAAGCGGAAAAATCGGGGAGTACCCCTCACGCCGGGAAGAACTCGGCCACTTTGCAGCGGAAGCCTGCGACGACGTGGTCGCCGACGATGTCGTCGCCGGGGCGCAGCTTGGCGGTGCTGCCGTCGGCGCGGTGGACCATCACCGTCCGCGTTTCGGGATCGACCACCCAGACGAGCAGCACGCCCGCTTGCAAGTACTCCTCGATCTTCTCGTTGACCTCGCTCGCCAGGTCGTGCGGCGAGATCACCTCGACGGCCAGATCGGGCGCGATCTTCAGGAAGCCCTGGTGGGCGTCGATCTCCGGGCAGCGGGCGCGGGACACGAACGACACGTCCGGCTTGCGGACCTTGCCCGGTTCGCCGGGGAAGCACTGGATCCCGTTGGTGCCGGGCCAGACCCAGCCCAGCGTCTCGCAGTGCTGCCGCAGCTTGAAATGCACGTTCCCTTCGACGAGGCTGGACAGGACGCTCATGTTCCGCTCCACCATCTGTCCATCGACCAGTTCGTACCCCACGCCGTCCGGCATCGCCAGCAGGTCGGCGGGGGTCAACATCGCTTCGGCTGTCGCCATGGCACGATCCTCGAAAACCGCCCGGAGGTTCGTGGCTTTTCTATGCGCGACGAAGCGAATCGCCAGCGGCGCGAAGTTCAGCCGCGCCGCGCAGCGGAGCGCGGGGGGCGCGCGGCGATGTTGGTTCATGTCGTTGCGTGGCGACCGTGTGCCACGCGACGGCGCGATCCATTCCCGTCGCGCGGCGCCCGCGCTCCGCTGCGCGTCGCGGCTAAACTTCCCCGCGCTTTCCGTACAATTCCCGCACGCCTCGTGCGAATAGGTGGGTGGAACCACGCTCCCCTTCAACGGGAAACCCTATGACCTGCGCTGTCGAGCTCGACCACGTCACCAAGAACTTCGGCGCCTTCACCGCCGTCAACGACCTCTCCCTCGCCATCCCCGCCAACGCCATCTACGGCTTCATCGGCCCCAACGGCTCCGGCAAGACCACCACCCTGCGCATGATCATGCGCATCTACCTCCCCGACCAGGGCACCGTGAAAGTCCTCGGCGACGACTCCTGGCACGCCGCCAGCGACCGCATCGCCTATCTCCCCGAGGAACGCGGCCTGTACAAGCAGATGAAGGTCAAGGACCTGCTCCGCTTCTACGCCGAGCTGAAGGGCTGCACCGACAGCAAGCAGGCCATCGTCGACTGGCTCGAACGCATGAACCTGACGCCCTGGGCCGACAAGAAGGTCGAAGCCCTGTCGAAAGGCATGGCGCAGAAGGTGCAGTTCATCGCCACGGTGATCGCCAAGCCCGACCTGGTGCTGCTCGACGAGCCGTTCAGCGGGCTGGACCCGGTCAACGCGGAGGTCTTCCGCGAAGCCGTGCTGAACCTGAAGAAGCAAGGCTCGACCGTCATCTTCTCCACGCACGACATGGCCACCGCCGAGCAGATGTGCGACTTCATCTTCATGATCTACAAGGGCAGGAAGGTGCTCGACGGCACCCTCGACTCGATCCAGGACGCCTACGGCAGCGACACCCTCGCCGTCCGCGTCGAGGGCGCCCAATCGCTCGAAGGGCTGCCCGGCGTCGAGAAGGTCACCGACTTCGGCAACCACCAGGAGCTGCGCCTCACGCGCGGCGCCGACACCCAGCGCATCCTCGCCCAGCTGATGCAGCGAGGCCACGTCCGCCGCTTCGAGCAGACCCGACCATCCCTGCACGACATCTTCGTCCGCATCGCCGCACCGACGACGGAGGACCACCATGCGTAAGATCCGGGTCATCGCCCTGCGGGAATTCCTGGCCGCCGTCCGCACCAAGGCGTTCGTCCTCACCATCCTGATGATGCCGATCCTGATGGGCGTCAGCATCGGGCTTCAGGTGATGTTCAAGAAGCTCGAAGACGCCAAGCCGAAGGTCTACGCTGTCATCGACCACACGCCCGACCAGAAGCTCGGCAAGTTTTTGCAGACGACCGCGACCGTGATGCAGGCCTTCAAGGCGAAGGACAACGACATCGCCGGCCTGATCGGCGCCAAGACCTCTTTCGAGCTGCTCCCGGCAGCGACCGGCGGGCCGGAGGAACTGGCGCAGCAGCGCTTCGACATCTCGCGCAAGATCGAGAAGGGGGACTACCAGGCCCTCATCGAGATCGGCGCCAAGGTCGCCGACCTGCGCGACATGGCCTCGATGTTCGCCAACCCCGACAAGACCGACGACCAGGCGGCGGTGCGCTTCCAGGCGAAGAACGTCGGCGCCATCCAGTTCCGCCGCATCATCGAGGTGCTCATCAACCAGGGCGTGCAGATGGACCGTTTCCAGCAGAAAGGGATCGCCCCGCAGACGATCGCGCAGATCCAGCAGCCCGTGGTGATGAAGCTGAAATCGCTGACGCGCAAGGACGCCAAGACCGGAGCCTACGTCGACGACGCCGACGAGGCGCAGATCATCAACATGGTGCTGCCCGGCGTGCTGATCGCGATGATGTTCATGATCATCATGGTCGGCGCCACCCCGGCGATGCACGGCGTCGTCGAGGAGAAGGGGCAGCGCATCGCCGAGGTGCTGCTCGGCTCGGTCACGCCCTTCCAGCTGATGGCCGGCAAGCTGCTCGGCGTCATCGGCGTCTCGCTCACGATGGCGGGCGTCTACCTCGGCGGCGGGTTCTTCCTCGCCAGCTACTTCGGCTTCAGCGACCTGATCCCGCTCTCGCTGATCGCCTGGTTCGTGCCGATGCTGCTTTTGGCGCTGCTCATCTTCGGGTCGCTGTTCATCGCGGTGGGGGCGGCGGCGTCGGACGTGAAGGACACGCAGACGCTGCTGATGCCGATCATGATGACGGCGTGCCTGCCGTTCTTCGCGCTGGGCCCGATCATGCAGGACCCCAACGGCCCGATCGCGACGGCGTGCTCGTTCTTCCCGTTCGCGACGCCGATGCTGCTGGTGGCGCGCCAGTCGGTGCCGCCGGGCGTGCCGCTGTGGGAGATGATCGCCGGCATCGTGCTGGTACTGGCGACGACGACGCTGTGCGTCTGGGCGGCGGGACGGATCTTCCGCATCGGCATCCTGTCGCAGGGCAAGACGCCGCGCTTCGTCGATTTGGTGAAGTGGGTGGTGAAGGGGTAGCAGGGAGAAGACAGGGAGACACGGAGACGGGGAGACATGGAGAGAGAACGATCAAGCCCCACCATGAGCGAAGAGATTGGTGGGGGTTGGCGCTCGCGCTTCCTGGACGCCCGCATTGCATGCAACGGCGAGCGGCGCGGCGTAAGCCCGCCGTGGAAACCTCGCGAGAGGTGTGTGGTTCACACGAACGAATCTTTTCACGGCGGGCTTACGCCGCGCAGCTCGCCGTTGAACGTGCGTCAAACCATCGCACGACCTGGGATTGATTTTCCCCCTCGCATGGGTGATAATTGAAGTAGAGGCTTCCTTCCGCAACCCCGTCGTGGTGCGAACGTGCTGCGTATTGGCTTGATCGCATATCTCCTGTTGGCGACGGTCGCCGGGCCGGCGTGGTGCTGCTGCACCCTGGGCCGGGCGATCGCGTGCGCGCTGCCTGCGCCGGCCAAGCAAGAAGCGGCCGAGCCGACCTGCTGCTGCTGCGTGAAGAAGCCGGTCGCCGACGAGGAGACGAAGAAGCCGACGCGCGAGTCGCAGGACCGCAACGAGCCTTGTCCCTGCAAGGAGACACGCGAGAAACAGGCGTCGTACTACGTCACACCCAACCGCAGCGACCTCGTCGATGGCGACTTCGCGTTCGACGTGCTGGCGTGGGCGAGCGTCGCTTCACTCGATACCGTCGCGGTTGTCGCATCTACGATTCCGTTCGACACGTCGCCGCCGCCGCGTTCCGGGCAGGAGATCCTGCTCGCGTTCCAGGTCTTCCGCTGTTGATCTTCCAAGCATCTCCGCGCTGATCCCTTCCGCGTCTCAAGGCGCGGCCAATCTTCCTCCGCAACCAACTCCCTGACGGAAACGCCGTGCCCGCGCTGCTGCGCGACCGGCTTCCGGCCCGTTCAACATTCCTTGGCGAAGGAGCCAATCATGCTGCGCTCATGGAAATGGATTCCCGCGTTCCTGGCCGTCGTCGGCGTGTCGCTGCTGGTGCTGCCCGGCTGCAACCAGCCCGGCAAAAAGGACGAACCGAAGGAGAAGAAAGCCGCCGCCAAGAAGAAGGAGCACGACGACGGGCACGGCCATCCCGCCGGCGCGCACGGCGGCATCATCGTCGAAGTCGGCCGCGACAACTACCACGCCGAGGCGGTCTTCGAGAAGGGCACGCTGCGCCTCTACACGCTGGGCAACGACGAGTCGAAGGTGATCGACGTGGAGAAGCAGACGCTGAAGGCGTTCGTCAAAGCCGAGGGCGCCGCCGACGCCGTCGAGATGGCGCTGGAGCCGACGCCGCAGGCCGGCGACAAGCCGGGCCGCACCTCGCAGTTCGTCGGCAAGCTGCCGGCGGAATTCGCGGGCAAGGCGGTCAGCGTCACGATCCCGGTCCTCGCCATCGACGGCGAGCGCTTCCGCATCGGCTTCACCTCCACGCCGCCCAAGCACGAGCCTTCCATGCCCGGCGGCGCGAAGCTCGACGAGGAGAAGGAGCTGTTCCTGAAGCCGGGCGGCAAGTACACCGTGGCCGACATCAAGGCCAACGGCGGCGCCACGCCGACGCAGAAGTTCAAAGGCATCGCGTCGAACCACGACCTGAAGACGCTGCCCGGCGACAAGATCTGCCCGATCACGCTCACCAAGGCGAACCCGAAATTCACCTGGGTCGTGGGGGGCCAGACGTACGAGTTCTGCTGCCCGCCCTGCGTGGACGAGTTCGTCGCCACCGCGAAGTCGAACCCGGACCTGATCAAGATGCCGGAAGACTACGTGAAGCGGAAGTAGCTCCCACGTCGGAAGACAACATCCCGCCGGAAAGCCCAGGGCTGCTGCCCTGGGGATTTGC
>JAYSSW010001064.1:0-5574 GCA_043720335.1 Planctomycetia bacterium | reverse complement strand
AAAGCCGCGGCGGCGCCGCCGTCGGAGCCCGCGTGCCCGCCACCAGGCGGAAACCGCGATAAATTCACAGGCTCTGAGCGCAAGCGAGGGGATCGCAGGAAACCATGCTTGCCGATAATTCTCGTTCAGCGAGTCCTCCGGCGATCCCCTCGCTTGCGCTCAGGGTTAGTGTGTCGTCAGCTGCCAAGTCTCGTTCTTGGCCAAGAGAGGCATATTCCACCAGCCCGCTTACGCAGGCCGTTCGCCGGGCTTTCGATGCTTCAAGGATCCTCGACGTGGGAGCAAGCGGCTTCGCTCAAACCGGGAAGATATTGGGCCGCGCACCCTATACGATGACCCTGCCGCGATTCGGCCCTTTCCCCACGAGACGCACGCCATGAAACGGACGGCCGCCACGCTTCTGCTCGTCGCCGCTGCGACGGTGTTCGCCCAGCCCGCAGTGGTCACTCCGCTCAAGCACGCGCACGCCCACAACGACTACGAGCACAAACGGCCCCTGCTCGACGCGCTCGAGCAGGGCTTCTGCAGCGTCGAAGCCGACGTGTTCCTGACCAAGGACGGTCTGCTGGTAGCGCATCATGTGCTCGACGTGAAGCCGGGCCGCACGCTGCAGAAGCTGTACCTCGACCCGCTCCGCGAGCGGATCAAGGCGAACGGCGGCCGGGTGTTCAAGGACGGCCCGGCTTTCCATCTGCTGGTCGACGTGAAGACCGACGCCAAGGCGACCTACGCCGAGCTGGGGAAGGTGCTCGCCGAGTACGCCGACCTCCTCACCGTGACGAGTGACGGCAAGACCACGGCGAAGGCGGTCACCGTCGTCGTCAGCGGCGGCTGCGACCGCGAGGCGATCACGGCGCAGAAGGTCCGCCATGCCGCCATCGACGGCAGGCCCGCCGACCTCGACGGCAAGTCGCCCGCCCACCTCGTGCCGTGGATCAGCGCCAGCTGGGGATCGCAGTTCAAGTGGAACGGCGTCGGCGCGATGCCGGAAGCCGAGCGGAAGAAGCTGCGCGAGCATGTGGCCAAGTCACACGAGCAGGGCCGGCTGGTGCGCTTCTGGGGAACACCCGACCGCGCCGAGGCGTGGGCCGAGCAGCGCGCCGCCGGCGTCGACCTCATCAACACCGACAAGCTCGCCGAGCTGCGGGCGTTTCTGCGGAAGCAGTGATGTTGTGCATTTTCAGCGACCCCGCCGCCTGTCGGCAGCGGGCTTGATATGCTTCCAAGGATGATTTGCCTTCACCCGTCCTGGGGAACCTCCATGCCAAAGTCGTGCTGTTTCCGCGTCGTCCTGGGGTGCGTGCTGCTGCTGTCGGCGAACATCGCGTCCGCCCAGCCGAAGAAGGAGGCGCCCAAAGGCGATCCATCGCTGCTGACGCTGGAGCGCATCTTCAGCTCCGGCGAGTTCGGCGGCGAGCGTGGGCCGGCGCTGCGCTGGCGACGCGGCGGACAGGGCTATCTGACGGTTGAACCCGCGGGCGGCGGCCAACAGATCGTCGCCCACGACCCCGCGACCGGCAAGAAGGACGTATTGGTGCCTGACCACTGGTTCGTCCCCGCCAACGAGAACAAAGCCCTCTCCATCGAAGGCTACGAGTTCAGCGGCGACGGCTCGCGCCTCCTGATCTACACCAACAGCAAACGCGTCTGGCGCGTCAACTCGCGCGGCGACTACTGGCTCCTCGACCTCACCACCCGCGAGCTGCGCAAGCTCGGCGGCGAGTCCCCCCCCTCCACCATGATGTTCGCTACCTTCTCCCCCGACGGCAAGAAGGTCGCCTACGTCCAGAACAACAATATCCACGTCCAGGACCTGCTCGACTTCCGCGTCGTCCGCCTCACCACCGACGGCTCCGACACCCTCATCAACGGCACCTTCGACTGGGTGTATGAAGAAGAACTCGGCCTCCGCAACGGCTTCCGCTGGAGTCCCGACAGCAAGACGCTCGCCTACTGGCAGCTCGACAGCAGCGGCGTCAAGGAGTTCCACATCACCAACAGCGGCGACGGGCCGTACGCCAAGCTCATCACCATCCGCTACCCCAAAACCGGCGAGACCAACTCCGCCGCCCGCATCGGCGTCGTCAAAGCCAGCGGCGGCGCGACCACCTGGCTCGACGTCCCCGGCGATCCGCGCGAGCACTACCTCGCCAAGCTCGAATGGGCCGGCGACGAGGTCGCATTGCAGCAGTTCAACCGCCTGCAGAACACCAACCTCGTCATGCTCGCCGATCCCTCGACAGGCAAGACGCGCGTGATCCTCACCGAGAAGGACGCCGCCTGGGTCGAGAACAACAACGACTTCCGCTGGCTCGACCAGGGCAAGCAGCTCGTTTGGCTCAGCGAACGCGACGGCTGGCGCCACGTCCATCTCGTCTCCCGCGACGGCACCAAGACGACGCAGCTGACCAAAGGCGCCTTCGACGTCATCCATCTCGAAGCCATCGACGAGAAGAACGGCTGGCTCTACTTCCTCGCCTCCCCTGAGAACGCGACGCAGCGCTACCTCTATCGCGTGTCGCTGAAAGGGGGCGCCGCCGAGCGCGTCTCCCCCGCAGGCATGGCCGGCACGCACAGCTACAACATCTCGCCCGACGCGCAGCACGCCGTCCACAGCTTCTCGACCTTCGAGCGCCCGCCCGTCACCACACTGGTGCTGCTCCCCGACCACAAGATCGTGCAGACGTTCGCCACCAACGACGCCTTGAAGAAGAAGCTCGATTCGCTGCGCCGCACGCCGTCCGAGTTCCTGCGCATCGACATCGGCGACACGGTCCTCGACGCCTGGTGCATCAAGCCGCCCGACTTCGACCCGGCCAAGAAGTACCCGGTCCTGTTCCACGTCTACGGCGAGCCGGCGGGACAGACCGTCCTCGACCGCTTCGGAGGCCGCAACCACCTCTGGCACGCGATGCTGGCCCAGCAGGGCTACCTCGTCATGAGCGTCGACAACCGCGGCACCCCCGCCCCGCGCGGCCGCGACTGGCGCCGCGTCGTCTACCGCCAGATCGGCGTCCTCGCCTCGGCCGACCAGGCGGCGGCGGTCCGCGCGCTCCAGAAAGAACGCCCCTACCTCGACCCGTCCCGCGTCGCCATCTGGGGCTGGAGCGGCGGCGGCTCGATGACCCTCAACGCCCTCTTCCGCTACCCCGACCTCTACCAGACCGGCATGTCGGTCGCCCCGGTCCCCAACCAGCGCCACTACGACACCATCTACCAGGAACGCTACATGGGCCTGCCGTCCGACAACGCCGACGGCTACCGCAAAGGCTCGCCGGTCCACTTCGCGAAACAACTCAAAGGCAACCTGCTCGTCGCGCACGGCACCGGCGACGACAACTGCCACTACCTCGGCGTCGAAACTCTTATTGACGAGTTGATCGTGCACAACAAGCCGTTCACGATGCTGGCCTACCCCAACCGCAGCCACAGCATCAGCGAAGGCCGCAACACGACGCGGCACCTGTTCGAGAGCCTGACCCGCTACCTGCACACGCACACCCCGCCGCGCGTCTCGGCGAGCGAACTGAGCCTGTCGAAGTGACGCGCCGCGAACGACCGCGCGGCTTCGCAGATCCACAAGGAAGGGCGCCATCCGCAGCGACAATCTGCCGGAGTCGTCGCGGCCTCACTCGTGGCTGGGCGGTGCGGTGCTCGCGGCGGCGTTCAGCTTCGAGGTGTGCTCGGACGTGGCCAGGCACAGGTCCTCCAGCTCCGCGACGAGCAGCGGCGTCTCGAAGGCGCAGCCGTGCATCCACTTGAGGCCGTGCGGCCTGACCCAGCGGACAATCAGCGCGTGCGGGAACGCGACGCTCGATCCGTCACTGACGCGGACCTCGACCGCGACGCCGGGCTTGTGGTGCCGGCTCAGCGTCATGCACAAGCCGTGCGTCGAGATGTCGACCAGGTGGCAGGGCAGCGGCACGTCGTGCATCGCGTTGTGCAGGCCGCACAACAGCCGCATCTCCATCGGATGGCGCACCGCGACCCGGCGGTCCTTCCACTTCGACTCGAACAGCACCCGCGAGTCGACGGAGCGCCGGTCGGTTGGCTTCAGCCCCGGCAGCAGGTCGGCGTCCTCGACGATCTTCCTGCCCGTGAGCAGGTCGGCGAAGGCGCGGATGTTCTTTGGCCTGCGCGACACGTCCGCGTCGAGCGCCATGCGGATCGCCGCGTCGACCCTGGGACTCAGCCCCGGCACGAGATGGCGCGGCGCGACGAACTGGTTGTCGACCTTCCGCTGCAGGATCGTGTAGGGCCCGCCGACGCCGAAGGGGCATTCGCCGGTCAGGGCGAAGTAGAGGCTCCCCGCGAGCGCGTAGACGTCGCAGCGATGATCGACGCGGCACGCGTTCTCGAACTGCTCCGGCGGGGCGAAGTTCGCGGTCCCCAGGCCGATGTTCGACTGGGTCAGCAGCACCGACGCCTCGGTGTCCTTCATCAGCCCCAGGTCGCCCAGCTTCGCCTGGTTCCGCGAGGTGAACAGGATGTTCGCCGGCTTGATGTCGCGGTGGATGATGTGGCTGCGGTGCAGGTAGGCGAGCGCGTCGGCGATCTGCGTCGCCCAGACGACGGCGGGCTGCTCGGGCATGGGGGGCTGCTTCTTCTGCCGCTGCTCCAGGCTCTGCCCGTCGACGTACTCCATCACCAGGTACGGGTACTTGACGCCGCCGTCGTAGCCGAGCATCTTCACGAGATGCGGATGGTTGAGCTGCTTGGAGTTGTCGTATTCCCCGGCGAAACGCTTGAGCAGCGTCGGCTCCTGGATGACATGGGAGCGTGCCACCTTGATCGCCACGATCGCGCCGTCGAGGGCGTGCCGGGCCTTGTAGACGGTCCCCATGCCGCCTTGGCCGATCTTCTCGAGCATGTGGTAGTTGCCCAGCAAGCGCGGGATGGAGGTCTGGCTGGGGAGTTGGCTGGATTTCATGGTCGATCCCTGATCGTTCTTCGCGCGAGCAGCAAGGGTGGCGCTCACTTGCAATGCAGCGAGAACCTGGGCTGCCACCGCCTGCCCGCTTGCGGAGAATGCCGAATCCTAAGTCACTACTTGGCCGATGTCCAATTTCCCGCATGCAAAACTCAGACATCGGCACGAATCGGAGTCGAATCGAGATCGGCGCCCGGGGAGATGTGTTTGGCGGATCAAGCAAGAAGCGTGGTCGCGGAAACGACGTCGGCGCGGATCTGCTCCACCAGCTCATCGACATGGGCGAAGGATCGCACCTCGCGGATCTTGGCGATGAAATCGACCGCGAGCGGTTGGCCGTAAAGGTCGCCGTCGAAGCCGACGAGGTGGACTTCGATCTTGCGGGCCTGCTCGCCGAAGGTGGGGTTGGGTCCGACGTTGGCGGCGGCGGGCCAGGGGATTCCACTATGCCACGCCCGCACGGCGTAGACGCCGTTGCCTGGGATCAGCGTGGGGACCTGATGCAGGTTCGCGGTGGGGAAGCCGAGCGACGCGCCGCGGCGCTGGCCGGTCCCGACCACGCCCGCGATGCGGTAGGGGCGCCCCAGCATCAACGCCGCGCCCGCGACGTCGCCATGCAGCAGCGCGGCCCTCAGCCGGCTGCT
>JAYSSW010001063.1:0-2625 GCA_043720335.1 Planctomycetia bacterium | reverse complement strand
CCCCCACGACCACAACCTGCCAACGATCGTGCGTCGCGAGTCGCACGCCAATTCCATGAATCCGGATCGACCTGCCACCTCATCCCCGGCAAGCTGGGGCCGTGCTCATTTCGCCCCGCTTCGCCAGTCCGCCTGACCGGAACCATCGGCCGCGACGACTTTGCCTGATCTGCCAATCGGGTTTCCGGGTTGCATGCGCTGGTGCGGCCGGGCCGATGAAAACCCTGAGATGCCGGAATCTGGTCAAGAAAGGGCATTCGGGATGGAACCCATGATGAGGCCGAGCAACGAAACCCCAGGCCGACCCGCCGCGCTGGTGCTGCACTCCGGCCGGCGCGCGGGGGCGAAGCGGCGGCTCGACCTGCCCGCGACCGTCATCGGCCGGGCGCAGGGCTGCGACATCCGCCTGAACGCCGAGGGCGTTGACGCGCTGCACTGCCTGATCGTGCAGGGCGCCGACGGGCTGACGCTGCGCGACCTCAACAGCAAGTTCGGCACCTTCGTCAACCGCGAGCGCGTCGGCCGCGTGGTGCTGTGCGACGGGGATGAATTGATTGTCGGACCGTTCCAGTTCCGCGTGCAGCTGCCCACGAAGTCGCAGGAACCGCCCATCGACACCAGCCGCGACGCGCTGCGGGTGCAGATCGCGGCCGTGGCGGCGCAGCAGGTCGCCCTCGACGAGCAGGAAGCGACGCTTGGCGAACGCGAGCGCGACCTGTCGCTGCGCGAGGAGCAGTTGGCCGCCCGGCTCGACGAACAGCGCCGGCAGCTCGCGGCCACGGGCGACCGCGCCGACTGGGAGAAGGACCGCAGGGCGTTCGGCAGGCGTCTCGCCGCCGCTTCCGCCGAGCTGGTGCAGTCCCGCGTCGCCCTCGACGCGGAACACGGCACGCTCGCCAAGGAACGCCAGCGCCTCGCCGGCGTCTTCAAAAAACTGAAAACACGCTGGCAGCGCCAGGCGGTCGAATTGAAGCAGCGCCTTGTCCAGCAGGAGACCGTCTTCAACGAGCAGAAGGGGGAATTCGAGCGCTGGCGGCACGACCTTGAGCACCGCGAACGGGCGCTCAACGATCACCTGCTGCGCGTCAACACCGACCGCGAACTCGGCTCGCGCCAGATCGGCGACGGCTGGACCAACCTCAAGGACGCCCAGAAACTCTGGCGCAAACGCCGCAAGCAGGAACGGTCGCTGGTCCGGCTCCGCGCGATCGAGATCGAGCAGTCGAAGCAGAAGCTGCGCGAAGCCCGCCGGCTTTTGATCGCCGACAAGGAGGCCTGGCAGCAGCAGCAGGCAGCCCTTCAACAAGAACTGTTCGGCTTGAACAACCGCGTGCTGCACCAGCGCAACCGCCTCGACGAGCAGCGCGTGGAGCAGCCGCGCGTCGCCGCCGAGCCGCCGTCCACGCCCCCTGCCGATGGCCGCGTTGGCGACGTCGACCGGCTTCTCGCCGACGTCGCCGACCAGCGCGCCCATCTGCTCGACCAGCACGCGACGATGGCCGGCCTGCACGACGACTGGCAGAGGCAGCGCGATCAAATCACGGGCGATCTCGAAACGTTCGCCCAGAAGCTGCTGCGCCAGGAACAGGAAATGGCGCAGCGCGAGCGCAACGTGCGCAGCGACGAGCAGGCCGTGCGCCAGCGCGAGGCCGAGGCGGAATCGATCCGCCAGGACTACGCCGTCCAGCTTTCCCGCGTGCAGGCCAGCGAGCAGACGCTGGCCGACGAACGCCAGCGCCTGGAAGCCGAGGCGCGCGACCGCCAGGCTCGTCTGGAGCAGCAGCTCGCCGAGCTGAACGGCTGGCGCCAGCAGTGGACCCGCAAGAGGCAGCAGGAGCTGGACCAGGCCCAGCTCGAACGCCGCGACACCGAGGAGCTGCGCCAGGAAACCTTGGCGCTGCGGCAGCAGCTGGTGCAGCGGCAGGCCCAGCTCGACGAGGAGAACCGCGTCCAGACCGAGAAGGGCCTCGCGCTGGAGGAGTACAGCCAGGAGGTCTTCGCGAAGGCGCCCGACCCGTCGTCGCCGCGCCGCCTGGAGAGGCTGCGGCGCCGCTGGCTGACCAGCCACGCCGACTCGCTGCGGGCCGCCAAGCAGGAGCGCGAGGCGCTGTCGCAGGAACTGTCGGCTCTCAACACGCGCAGCGACGAGATCGCCCGCCGGGCCGAGCACACGTCGCTGGTGGAGCGGGGCTTGGCCGAGAAGCAGATCCTCCTCGACCACAAGGAGGCCCTGATGCGAGCCAAGCACAGCCGGCTGGAGGAGGAGCTGCGTCACGCCGAGGCCCAGCGCCGCGAAGCCGAGCAGCGTGCCGTGCTGCTGAAGGACGAGGTCGAACGCATGGCGAGGGCGCTGCTGGACGACGCGCCCAAGACGCTGCCGATTGAGCGGGCGGCGTGATTCCGATTCGGAACGAATCGCCTGAGCCCGAAGCGCCAGCGAGGCAGCACGCGCGACGATGCGGGACAACGGGCGCGGCGACTCGCGCAGCGAGAGACGCGCGTTCCTCGCTGCGCATCGGCAGCCCCGACACGTCACGCCTTCCTTGCGTCGTCGCGTGTGCTGCCTCGCTCGCGCTTCGGGCTCAGCAGCGGTGAATCCCGTCCCCTGAGCCCGAAGCGCGAGCG
>JAYSSW010001062.1:0-5578 GCA_043720335.1 Planctomycetia bacterium | reverse complement strand
GCCGCCGCCCTGGCCACCGAAGCCGCCGCCCTGGCCGCCGAAGCCGCCCTGGATGAACTGGGCTTGCGAGGGAGACGCGATCGCCAACAAAATTCCAGCTGCCAGCAGGGAAGCCGCAGCGCGTTTCGCCGTGTGTGTCATTTCGTTACCTCGTGCCTGAGAATTGACTGCGTTTACGCCGGAAGATTTTCCCGGCGGAACTCCGCTTTCTGTGGCACCCAAAACTTCCCCTGGCTGGTTCGACCCGATTCAACGGCACTGCGTTGAGGGATTTGGCCAACGAGCCTTCCTCTATTTTGGGACATTCCACCAACTCACGTCAAGCATAACTTGGAAATTCTTTTCCCGAAAGAGCATCCGGCGTTCAAGTCCGGCTTGACCAGCCCATCCCCCCGCACACTCCGTTTCTTCGCTACTTCGCGATCCACGCCAATCTTCCGCCCGTTCCGCAACTCCGCTCAGGGCGAGGTGAAGGACAAGTTTCCCCGACCTTCGCGAAGTCGGATCATCGAGCAAAGAATCGACCGCGGGGATCCGTGGCGCTGCAGACGGGAGGGAGACAGGTCGCGACAGGCCAACGCTTCGGTGGAAACTTCAACGACCCGGCTACGACGCGCGTCCTCCCTTTCGCAAGGACGCAGCTGCCGCTCGGCGATCAATTCCTTGCTCGTTGGACCCTTGCTGTCGCGGGAATCTTCTGGCACCGCCGCCTCCGTGGCGTTACCTTGCGTGCATTCGATTTCCTCCACGACACGGACGAGGTTCGCAAGCGATGACGACGCGACGAGGCTGGATGGTGGCGGTCGTTTTGGCGGCACTGGGCTTGGCGGCGAACGGCGACGGGCCGCTCGACAACCTGCCCGACAAGGTGCGGCGCGTCCCGCCGCCCGGTGTCGCCGTGCCGGCCGACGTGCGCGCGAAGCTGCAGGCGGGCGCCGACGAGCTGGGCGACGACATCTTGAGGGCGCGACGCAAATTCTACCTCGAGAAGCAGCCCGAGCTGCTCGAACTGCTGCCCGACGTGCAGATCTACCACAACGCCGTGCGCTACGCCCTGAAATACGACGAGTTCTTCAAAGCCGGCGAGTTCGAGGTGGCGGCCAAGCTGCTCGAACAGGGCAAGAAACGGATCTTCGAACTGGCCAAGGGGCAGCCGTCGTGGACCAAGGCGACCGGCCTGGTCGTGCGCGGCTACCTGTCGAAGATCGACGGCTCGGTGCAGCCCTACGGCCTCGTCGTCCCGTCATCGCACGTCGCCGGCGCCGCGACGAAGCATCGGCTCGACTTCTGGTACCACGGCCGGGGCGAAACCCTCAGCGAACTCAGCTTCATCGACAGCCGCCAGAAGTCGCCCGGCGAGTTCGTCCCCGCCCACGCCTTCGTGCTGCACCCGTACGGCCGCTACTGCAACGCCAACCATTTCGCCGGCGAGATCGATTCGCTCGAAGCGCTGGAGCACGCTCGCAAGCACTACCGCATCGACGACAACCGCATCGTGGTGCGCGGCTTCTCGATGGGGGGCGCCGCGTGCTGGAATTTCGCGGTCCACTACGCCGACCGCTGGGTCGCCGCCGCGCCGGGGGCGGGCTTCTCGGAGACGCCGGAGTTCCTGCGCGTGTTCCAGAGCGAGAAGCTGGCGCCGACGCCGTGGGAGCGGAAGCTGTGGCATCTGTACGACTGCAACGACTACGCGATCAACCTGTTCCACTGCCCCACCGTCGCGTACAGCGGCGACAAGGACAGCCAGAAGCAGGCCGCCGACATCATGGTGAAGGCGTGCGCCGAGGAGGGGATCGCGCTGGTCCACGTCATCGGCCCCGGCACCGGGCACTCGTATCATCCCGCTGCGAAGGCCGAGATCAACCGCCGCATCGACAGCATCGCCGCCGCGGGCCGCGAGACGATGCCGAGGAAGATCCGCTTCACGACCTGGACGCTGCGCTACCCCAGCATGCACTGGGTGCATGTCGATGGTTTGGAGGAGCACTGGGAACGCGCCCGCGTCGATGCCGACCTCGTCGACGATTCCCTGGTGCGCGTGACGACGAAGAACGTGGCGATCTTGACCTTGAAGATGGCGCCCGGCCTGTGCCCGCTCGACATGACGAAGTCGCCCCACGTCTTGATCGACGGGCAGGATCTGAAAGGGGCGCCGGTGCAGTCGGACCGCTCGTGGATCAGCCATTTCAAGAAGTCGGAGGGCAAGTGGCAGCCCGCCCCGGCCATTGAGGACAACATCGTCCGCAAGCGGCCCGGCCTGCAAGGCCCCATCGACGACGCGTTCATGGACCGCTTCCTCATGGTGCGCCCGACCGGCGAGCCGATCAACGAGAAGGTCGGCAAATGGGTCGCCGGCGAGATGCAGCACGCCGTCGACCACTGGCGCCGGCAGTTCCGCGGCGAGATCACGCCGAAGGACGACAAGCAGGTCACCGACGCCGACCTCGCGTCGTGTAACTTGATTCTGTGGGGCGACCCGCGCAGCAACGCGATCCTCGCCAAGATCGCCGACAAGCTCCCCATCGTCTGGGGTGCCGACACCGTCACCGTCGGCAAGGAGACGTACCCGACCGCGAACCATGTTCCGGTGCTGGTCTGCCCGAACCCGCTCAACCCGAAGAAGTACGTCGTCGTCAACAGCGGCTTCACCTTCCGCGAGTACGACTACCTCAACAACGCCCGACAGGTCCCGAAGCTGCCCGACTGGGCCGTCCTCGACGTGACCCGCCCGGCCACGTCGCGCCACGCCGCCGGCGTCGTCAGCGCCGGCTTCTTCAGCGAGCGCTGGGACGTGAAGGGGAAGTAGCGAATGGTCCGAGCCTGAGCGCCAAGCGAAGGAGAATCCCCCTTCGTTCGGCGCCCAGGCTCGGACGTGTAAACAACCGCTGCCGTGCACGTCGCCAGGACTACGGGTTGGGCGCCTTGGCGTTCGGGTACAGCGTCTTGAACTCCTGGTCCGTGATCGCCATGTTCAGCACGTACTTCGCGTACATGCCCGGCACGTCGATCGCGTACACGTCGATCGTCCCGTTGTAGCGGCGGCAGGCCTGGATCTTGGTGTCCGCCCGCTCGCGCACCTCGCACTTCTTCGACGTCCGCAGGCAGCGCTCCGTCGGCACGCACACGTCGATCTTGCAGCAGATCAGGTCGATCGTCTTGGTCTCGAACTTGAAGTACTCCTCCGTGCTTGAGACGATCACCGGCACGCAGACCTTGTCGGTCGAATCGACGCAGTGCTTGTAGAACGGCGTCATCGTGTCGTAGGTGGGAATCGTGCCGACGATGGCGATGGTGATCGGCTTGCATTCCTCCTTGCATTCGCACAGCGGACTGGAGACATGCGTGATGGTGGGGGGCTTGCAGTGGGGCATGCCAGGCAGCGACCCGCACGGGCTGCCCGGCGGGCACGGCGACAGCGGCTTCGCACGCGGCGCCCCGCCCGCCTCGGCCGGCTGCGACGAGATCACCGTCTCCGAGATCACCCGCTCGCTGACCACCACGCCCTGCGACGCAGGCCCGTACACCGGCTGCGTGTACTGCGGCTGGCTGGGCGCCGGCTGCGTGTACACCACGCGCCGCTGCGCCTGGGCCATCGTCGTCAGCGCGAGGCACGCCGCCAGCGCCAGGCCGAACACGTTCCTGAGTTTCATCCGAGCAGTCCTTTCCGAAAGGGGGGGCCGCTCCGCCATGCACGCGCACCAACCCAGGGGCGCGTCGCCGCGCGGCGACGCGCCCAGCGCGCCGCGCAGTCCGGGAATGAGTCTGCCGGAAGGGGAAGCGGAGCAGTCGCCCCCGCCATCCCTACAGGCCATGCAGAACGCGGAATCGGACGCTTCGCGGGGATTTTTCCGAATAAACTTGCCAAGTCGCCGTCTTAGCATGTAGACTGCTCGCGTCACGCCCTTATCCCCTCTTCCCTGATGGCGTCTCATGACTGATCTAGCCCAGTTCCAAGACCTCAAGCAGATCGCCGCAACCGGACTTGCGGACTCCCCTGAAGCGAACGAAGCGCTCGGGCAGCTGATCTACCTCCATGAAGACAAGCTCCGCCGCTCCATCAGCCTCGAACTGGCCATGAACCCGCGCGTCCGGAGAAGTTTCGGGTCTTCCGACATTTTCATGTCCGTTTACGTCCGCTTCCTCGTTAAGTTCCGGGCGGGCCGCTACGAGGGCCGCCTGGAGACCGCCGAAGACCTGCTGCGGCTGCTGCGCCGCATCGCCAAGAACCGCATCCGCACGCTGGCCAACACCCAGACCGTCGTCCGCCCCGACAACGACTGGTCCCGGATCCTGCGCGAGAAGTTCGGCGGCGACACGCCCAGCCGCGTCGCGGTGGTGAAGGAGGCGTGGCGCCAGCTGCTGGACCTGCTCACCGACACCGAGAAGCGCCTCTTCGAGATGCGCCGCGACAAGTTCTCCTGGGAGGAGATCGGCCAAGCGCTCGGAATCTCGGACAACAACGCCAGCCACAAGTACGCCAACGCCATCCGCCGCGTCCTCCGGATCATGGACCCCGACCCGATCTAGCCCAGCCATGAACGACAAGCTTCTCTTCCAACTGGCCGACGAGATGCACTCCTCCTGGGACGAAGGCAAGCCGCTGCGCGTCGAGGAGCTGGTCGCCCGCCACCCCGGAACGGAATCGAACCACGAACTGATGGTCCGGCTGATCTGCGTCGAAGCCCTCAAGCACGTTGAGAAGGGGGAGAAGATCGAGCCGGAGGAGTACTACCGCCGCTTCCCGCAGCACGCCGAGGCCCTGCGCGAGCATTGGGCGTACGAGGACGACGTCCGCGACTTCGTCGAAAAGAAGACCGGATCGACGAGCGCCGGATCGACCGAGCCTTATCCCGGCCCCGGCAGCGACGACGGCCCGCCGCTGCTGTCCGCCTACCACCCGCTCGTGCCCCTCGACCAAGGCTCCTACGGCGCCGTCTACCGCGCCCGGCACCGCGTCCTCGACGTCTGCCACGCCGTCAAGGTGATGCACCGCTGCGGCCAGGCCGAGAAGCAGCACTACCAGGACTTGTTCGAGCGCGAGGCGCGCGTCGTCGCCCGGCTGAACCACCCCGGCGTCGTCCGCGTCATGGACTGCGGCGAGCAGGACAGCCGGTTCTACTTCATCATGGAGCTGATGGAGGGGGGCAGCCTCAAGGCCAGGATCAAGGACCAGCCGCCCATGCCCCCGCTCGTCGCGGCGCGGCTCATGGAGCAGGTCGCGCGCGGGCTGCACGCGGCGCACCAGATGGACATCGTCCATCGCGACCTCAAGCCGGGCAACATCCTCCTCGACAAGCACGGCGCCGCCAAGGTCGCCGACTTCGGACTCGCCAAGCAGATCGACGCCGAAACCAGCATCGGACCCGGCGCCGGCACCATCGGCACCATCCAGTACATGGCCCCCGAACAGGTCGTCCCCCGCGGCGCCCCCGCCAAAGAGGTCGACGCCCGCGCCGACGTGTTCGCCCTCGGCTCCGTCCTGTTCCACCTCCTCACCGGCCGCATCGTCTTCCAGGGGGAGTGGGACCAGATCGAGAAACAGCTCCTCGACGACGACGCCCCGCTCGCCGCCGGCACC
>JAYSSW010001061.1:0-2629 GCA_043720335.1 Planctomycetia bacterium | reverse complement strand
GCGGGCACGTTCCCCGCCGACACGCTGTTCTGCGGCGACGCCGGCTTCGTGGGCTATCCGCTGTGGTCGCTGATCATGCGGCGGGGCCACGACTTCCTGGTGCGCGTGGGCGCCAACGCGAGCCTGCTGACGGAGCAGGCGGACTGGCAGTGGACCGGGGAGGGGAAGTCGAAGCGGGTGCTGTGCTGGCCGAAGGGGGCGTCGAAGCAGGGGCTGCCGCCGCTGC
This sequence comes from Planctomycetia bacterium, assembly GCA_043720335.1. GTDB lineage: Bacteria > Planctomycetota > Planctomycetia > Gemmatales > Gemmataceae > JAYSSW01. Next base: position 2,403 of record JAYSSW010001061.1, on the reverse strand, counting down.
GTCTGCGGCTGATGCGGGTGCAGCTGGGCCGGACGAAGGTGTGGCTGCTGACGAGCGTGCTGGAGCCGGAGCGCCTGACGCTGGCGCAGGCGAAGCGTCTGTACCAGATGCGCTGGGGTCTTGAGGTGGAGTTCCGCGGCTTGAAGCAGACGCTGGAACGGTCGAAGCGGTGCAGCCGCAACGCGACGCGACTGCTGGCGGAGCTGGACTGGTCGATCCTGGCGATGGCGGTGGCGGAGCTGTTCGCGCTCAAGGAGCAGTTGTCGAAGCGGGCAGCGCGACGGGCTGGCAGGCGGCAGGCCGGGAAGGAGCGGCGGCGGCGGCGGCGCGCGCCGGACCCGTCGAGGCGGAGCCTGGCCGACCTTCGAGTCCGGCTCCGGGAAGCCGCTCGCGACGAGGTCGCCCGCGCGGTCGCCGACTCGCTCGCGGAGGCGACCCGTTCCTTCTTCGGCGTGCCGCCTCGCGCGCTGCGGTCCTTCCATGGCAACCATCCTGACTGGGAAGATCGCTCGGATGATCCGGACGACGAGGATCGAGCTTGCTGGCCGTCCTCCCGTCATGTTGGCGCTGCAGATGACAACGCCGCGCCTTCGCTCGTCGCGACAGCGCTGATGACGGCGATCGGCGTGGCTCGCTGGAGCTATTGCCGCACCGGCCAGCCGATCTCTGCGTTCGTGATCGCCGCGCTGGCAGCCGGTGCGGTCCTCCTTTTCGGCGACAGTTCCAGCCTGGTGCCGGAGATCTGTTCCGCCATCCTGGAACTTATGCCTCGCCCCGAAGGCGAAAATGAATCCGCCCCTTGGACCGCAGATTGAATGACGCATGCAGGCCACTTCGGCTACCCGCGTCTTCCGGTCCTGCCCATCCGTCGTCCGCGTGTTCCTGTTTCCCAAAGGGGACGCGGTTCGCGTCTTGAATCTCATGCATAGCACAACCAACTTTCCAACCCACCCGGAGTTTTGACCATGAACGCCACGAACAGCAGCAAACGCGCCCCTCAGCGCAAGCAGCTCGCCGACCAGCTGGACCGCTTCGACGCCCTGCTCGATGGCCTCAGCGACGGCCTCCTGGGCGCGATCACCGACGCCGTCCGCGACGGCACCCGCTTGGCGGTCAAGGACGCCATCGTCGAGATCCTCACCGACCCGGCGCTCCGCGCCAAGCTGCTCCAGGCCGCCGCTCCGGAACCGGTCGTCCCGCCCGCTCCCGCGGAACCTCAGCCGGGCTTCTGGTCGCGCTTGAAGAACGCCGCAGCCCGCGCCAGGGGGGCCGCGGCCAGCGCGGTGGACAGCGTGGTTCGCAAGGGACGGCAGGTGGCGACCGCTGTCGTCGAGGTGGTGCGCAACCCCATGCGCGTCTTCCGCTGGATCGGCAACTTCAAACGGCTGCTGGTGCTCGGCGCCAGTGTTGGCCTGGCGGTCGCAACCCTCAGCTTGTTCGCGCCGCACCTGGCCTCGGCGGTGGTCTCCGGCCTCGCCAGCGGAGTCGCTGCCGTGGCGGTCCAGGTCTCGCTCTGGACCCGTCGTGCCGTCCATGTTCTCGGCATGGCCTGAAGCGTTTCAAGGGAAACGGCCTGAAGACCTCGTGGCATGATTCGATTCAGCCGGCCGGTCCATCGCGGTTCCTTCGCGATGCAGCCCGTGCGGACCCACAATCGAACCTTGCCACTCATTCCGGTTTTCGGGCAACTCCGCGTTTTCTTCGCGTCTTGCCAGCGAGGGATTCTCAAACAGGCCGCTTGGAGAGACGCACGCGGCTGGGGCGGGCAACAGGTCGGCCGTGGGGTGAGCGGATGCGATCTCAGACTGCCTGGTGCCCTCGTCCAACTTCTCCATGAACCCGGGCCAAGGCCAAGGACCTCGCTCGAAACCTGCATCATTTCCACGGGGCTGCATGAATGAAAAGATCATGGATGATGCACCCTGGAAGTAGGACTTTCACATGGCAGCCTCGCCCCGTCCCCGTGGTCCCCGCCCGTTCGCCAAGTGGCTCCGGTTGCTGCGCGAGATGATGCCGCACACGGTGCTCGACCTGCCGGCTTTCGTCGACTCCCACAAGCAGCACGCGTTCATCTCGTCGGCTCCCCTCTACGCGCTGAGCCCTGCGCTTCTGGCCAGCGCGCGGACGGAGCTGTCCCATTGGCTGACGACCGACGAGTTTGACTTCGAAACGGCCCTGCTGGAACTGTGCCAGCGGCATGGCTGCATCGGGTTCTTCCGTCGGCGGCCGATCCAATCCTTCCTCGTGTCGCGGCCCCCAGCTCCCGTGATCGATGCAGCGACGTTCAAAACGCTGAAGTGGGAAGCATATTACGCCGGCTCGAAAGTACATCAATTAGCAAGTTCCGCTGGGGCGGCGTACCGCGCCCAGGGGTGGAGGAAGTAGCTGACCACATGGCTGGGC
>JAYSSW010001060.1:0-5588 GCA_043720335.1 Planctomycetia bacterium | reverse complement strand
GCCAGAATCGCGAGTTTTCCTCCCCCCTACTCTACTACTTCCCTTGAATCCGGTAAACACCCGCTTATGAACCTGCACCAGCTCATCCGTGACCACCGCGACAGCAACGGCAGCAAAATCGTCCTCGTCGTTGCAGACGGAATCGGCGGACTCGCCCTCGAAGCCGGCGGCAAGACCGAACTCGAGTCCGCGCGCACCCCCAACCTCGACGCCCTCGTCCGCGAAGGCGTCTGCGGGCTGTCCACCCCCGTCATCCCCGGCATCTCGCCCGGCAGCGGACCCGGACACCTCGGCCTGTTCGGCTACGACCCCCTCGAGCACCAGATCGGTCGTGGCGTCCTCGAAGCCCTCGGCATCAACTTCGTCGTCGGCCCCAAGGACGTCGCCATCCGGGGCAACTTCTGCACCGTCGACGACAAAGGCGTCATCACCGACCGCCGCGCGGGGCGCCCCACCACCGAGCGCTGCGTCGCCATGTGCCAGAAGATGCAGACGATCCGCATCCCCGGCGTGGAAATCTTCGTCGAGCCGGTCAAGGAGCACCGCTTCGTCGTCGTTTTCCGGGGCGAGCAGCTGGGCGACCGCGTCAACGACACCGACCCGCAGGCGGTCGGCGCCACGCCTCTGCACGCTGTCGGCGAGGACGCCCCCTCGCAGAACACCGCCAGGATCGTCAACCAGTTCGTCGCCGAGGCGGCCAAGCTGCTCAAAGGCGAACCCCCGACCAACATGGTCACGCTGCGCGGCTTCGCCCGCTACCCGAAGATCGACAGCATGCAGGACATCTACGGCCTGCGCTGCGCCTGCATCGCCGTCTACCCGATGTACAAGGGCCTCGCCCGGCTCGTCGGCATGGACATCCTCGACGCCGGCGCGACCCTCGCCGAGCAGTGTGACACCTTGAAGAAGGCGTGGGACAAGTACGACTTCTTCTTCCTGCACTACAAGTACACCGACAGCACCGGCGAGGACGGCAACTTCAACGCCAAGGTCGAGAAGATCGAGCTGCTCGACGCCGAGATGCCGCGCATCCGCGGGCTGAACCCCGACGTGCTGATCGTGACGGGCGACCACAGCACGCCGAGCAAGCTGAAGAACCACAGCTGGCACCCGGTGCCGACGCTGATCTGGGCCAAGACCGCGCGGCAGGACAGCGTCGTCGAGTTCGGCGAGTCGCAGTGCCTGCGCGGCGGCCTGGGCCAGTTCCAGGCGAAGCACCTCATGACGCTGGCGATGGCCCACGCGCTGCGCCTCAACAAGTACGGCGCGTGAGCGCGAAGTTTGGCCGCGACGCGCAGCGGAGCGCGGGCGCCGCGCGACGATGTGTTTTCGGCGTGCGTCCCCGCGCGGGGACTGCGCCGTCCTGTGCGCCGCGAGGAGCCGGCGAATCTCCGGCAGCAGAACGTGTGGGATGGGTCGCTGATCCCTGAGCCCGAAGCGCCAAGCGAGGCAGCACGCGCGACGATTTGTATTTGGCGTCCCGTGTCGGGGCTACCAACGCGCAGCGAGGAATGCGCGGCCTTGCAGGGGGCGTTCCTCGCTGCGCATCGGCAGTTCGGATACGAACGGCGCACTTGGCGTCGTCGCGCGTGCTGCCTCGCTGGCGCTTCGGGCTCAGGGAACGTGTGGGATGGGTCGCTGATTCCTGAGCCCGAAGCGCGAGCGAGGAAAAACACGCGGTGATTCGTGCTTGGCGTCCCGTGTCGGGGCTGCCAACGCGCAGCGAGGAATGCGAGGCTTGCAGGGGCGTTCCTCGCTGCGCATCGGCAGTTCGGAGACGCACGGCGAACTGGCAACATCGCGCGTGCTGCCTCGCTGGCGCTTCGGGCTCAGGGAACGTGTGGGATGGGTCGCTGATTCCTGAGCCCGAAGCGCAAGCGAGGAAAAACACGCGGCGACTCGTGCTTGGCGTCCCGTGTCGGGGCCGCCGCCGCGCCGCGAGGAACGCGCGGCTTGCAGGGGCCGTTCCTCGCTGCGCATCGGCAGTTCGGATACGAACGGCACACTGGCATCGTCGCGCGTGCTGCCTCGCTTGGCGCTTCGGGCTCAGAAGACTCACGTCGCGAACTGGCGGTCGCCGGCGTCGCCGAGGCCGGGGACGATGTACTTGTCGGCGTTGAGATGCGTGTCGAGGGCGGCGAGGTGGATCGGCACGTCGGGGTGCGCTATCTGCAAGGCTGCGACGCCTTCGGGGGCGGCGATCAGGCCGAGGAAGTGGATATGGGCGACGCCGGCTTTTTTCAGGATCGCGATGGCGGCGATGGCCGACCCGCCGGTGGCGAGCATCGGGTCGAGGACGAAGCACGTGTCTAGTTTGGCGCCGGCGCGGATCTTGTCGTAGTAGGTGACGGGGCGGGCGTCCTCGTGCTGGCGGAACAAGCCAAGGTGCCAGACCTGGGCGTCCGGCACCCAGTCGAGGATCGCCTCGGCCATCCCCAGCCCGGCCCGCAGGATCGGCGCCAGCCCGACCGTCTGCGACAGCTTCTCCGCCGGGCACTCCGCCAGCGGCGTCGTCACGGTGCTGGTTGAAGTTTCGAGGGTTGTCGCCGCCTCCCAGAACAGCAGCTGCGCGATCTCGCGCACCATCCGCCGAAACTCCGGCGGCGGCGTGCTCCGCTCGCGCAGGATCGCCACGCGATGGACCAGGAGCGGGTGTCGGCTGACGTGGACCGTGGTCATGGCAGCAGTCAGGGGTCAGGGGTCAGGAAATTCAAGCAATTGCGACGGTTGAGCAGTTGATGAAAGCCCAGGGACAGCCGTCCCTGGGTATGCAAAACCCCAGGGATAGGAATCCCTGGGCTTTCCTCGGTTCAACTTCCTCCGACGTATCTTCGTGCTACCTCGCGCCCATCTCGATGAAGTTGCGCAGCAGGCGCGGGCCTTCGACGGTGAGGAAGCTCTCCGGGTGGAACTGGACGCCGTGCAGCGGCCAGGTCCTGTGGCGGACGCCCATGATCTCGCCCTCGTCGGTCCAGGCGCTGATGACGAAGTCGGGGTTGGTGAACGTGTCGCGCTTGATGACCAGGCTGTGGTAGCGCGTCGCCTCGAAGGGGTTGCCCATGCCGTGGAAGACCCCCTGGCCGTCGTGGTGGATGGGGGAGGTCTTGCCGTGCATGACGCGGTCGTTGCGGACGACCTCGCCGCCGAACGAGTGGCCGATGCACTGGTGCCCCAGGCAGACGCCGAGCGTGGGGATGGTGGAGGCGAAGCGGAGCAGGATCTCGTTGGAGACGCCGGCCTCGCGCGGCGTGCAGGGGCCGGGCGAGATGATGAGGTGCGTCGGGGCCAGCTCGGCGACCTCGTCGGCGGTGACTTGGTCGTTGCGGCGCACGCGCAGGTCCAGCCCCGCGTCCAGTTCGCCCAGGCGCTGCACGAGGTTGTACGTGAACGAATCGTAGTTGTCGATGAGGAGGATCATGGCAGTGGTCAGTGGTCAGTGGTCAGTGGTCAGAAGGATTCATGCAGGCGATCAAGCCCGCCGTCGTTACACGGCGCGGGTGGAAGCTGCAACCCCGCCGCCTAACGGCAGCGGGCTTGAAAACATCGACGAATGGTTTCTCCTGACTGCTGATCCCTGATCCCTGATCCCTGCCCCCTGCCGCTACCCCTGCTTGTCCGGGATCACCTGGGCGCTGTTGACGTTCTTGTAGCTCTTCTGCCCCTCGGCGGGATCCTGCTTGTGCAGGAAGGCGGGGGGCACGTCGTACCAGCCGCCGTCCTGGAAATCGACGATGACGCGGCCGTTGTAGTTGACCGTCACGACGCGGCCCATCCTGCCGGCGAAGCGGCGCAGCTCCGGGCGGCTCTCGTCGACCTTCACGTAGTGGTCGAGCCAGTCCTTGCGGAGTTCGTCGAGCGGGGTGAAACGGTCCATCGGCGTCGGCCCTCTGCGATGCGCGGGAAAGTCATCCGTTTTGATATGGGGCGCTGCGAGGCGGGGACAGGGGGGCAGCAGGGGTCAGGGATCAGTGGTCAGTGGTCAGAAAGATTCATCGAGCGTATCAAGCCCGCCGTCGTTAGACGGCGCGGGTGGAAGGTGCAACCCCGTCGCCTTCCGGCAACGGGCTTGAAAACGTCAACGATTGGATTTGCTGACCACTGATCCCTGACCCCTGCTACTTCCCCGGAAAGTCCAGCCGCTGGATGAAGCGGAACGCCTCCTCGGCGCCGTGGTCGCGCGGGATGTCGTGGTCGACCCATTCGAGGGCGAGGGGGCCGTCGTAGCCGATGCGGTGCAGGGCGCGGAAGACGGCCTCCCAGTCGATGCCGCCGTGGCCGGGGGCGCGGAACTCCCAGCCGCGGCGCGGGTCGCCGGCGGGCTGGCACGAGTTCAGCACCCCCGTGCGGCCGTTCAGCGTCAGGGCGGCGTCCTTGACGTGGACGTGGTAGATGCGGTCGGGGAAGCGGCGCAGGAACTCGACCGGGTCGATCCCCTGCCAGTGCAGGTGGCTGGGGTCGAACGTGAAGCCGAACTCCTCGCGGCCGTCGAGCAGGTCGAGGACCATCTCGGCCGTGTAGAGGTCGAAGGCGACCTGCCCCGGATGGACCTCCATCGCGAAACGGATGCCCGCCTCGCGGCAGGCGTCGAGGATCGGCTGCCAGCGCCGAGCGAACTCGCGCAGGCCCTCGGCGACCTCGTCGGGGGTGTTGCCCGGGTAGCCGGTGACGCCCGCCCAGATCGGCGAGCCGGTGAAGCCGCCGATGACCGACACGCCGAGCTTCTGGGCAGCTTGCACCGTGGCGAGCATCTCGGCGGCGGCGCGTTCGTTGACGCCATCGGGGTCGCCGTCCCCCCAGACGTAGTCGGGCAGGATGCGGCGGTGGCGCGGCTCGATGCGGTCGCACACCGCCTGCCCGACGCGGTGGGCGGCCAGCACGAACACTTGCTGGTCGTGCCGGGCCAGCAGGTCGAGCTTGGCCTGGCAGTAGTCGTCGTCGCTGAGGGCGCGCTGCACCTCGAAGTGGTCGCCCCAGCAGGCCAGCTCGACCCCCTGGCAGCCCCACTCGCCCAGCTTCGGCGCCAGCTCCTCCAGCGGCAGGTCGGCCCATTGACCCGTGAACAGCACCAGCGGCCTCGCCATGCGATCTCCTCAGCAGGGTCAGGGGTCAGGGATCAGTGGTCAGAAGGATTCATCGAGCGTATCAAGCCCGTTGCCGATAGGCGACGGGGTTGCGCCTTCAACCCGCGCCGTCTAACGACGGCGGGCTTGAAAACATCGATCATGGATCCACCGACCCTGACCCCTGCCATTACTCCTGCGCCGTGACCGGGATCGCGGCGCGGTACTTGCCCAGGACATGCACCAGCACCGTGGCCCGGCTGTTGCCCGCCGACACGGCTTCCAGGTCGATCGGGTACTCCTTGGCGTCGTCCTGCTCGATCAATGGCGTCACCAGCGTCGGCGCCTTCTCGCTCGTGTAGACGAGCAGCACCAGCCGGCCCGCCACCTTCGCGACGGCCAGCGGCATCACGCGGATGGTTGCCTTCACGTCGCCTTCCTCGATCTCGACCGTGCGGTGCTTGTCGAGCGGGATCGCCGACTCGACCGACACCGGCGTCAGCTTGTGCGCGTACAGCACGCCGATCG
>JAYSSW010001059.1:0-2631 GCA_043720335.1 Planctomycetia bacterium | reverse complement strand
GGGGTCAACGCATGCTTCCACCCCGCCGCCTCAGACGGCAGCGGGCTTGACAGGTCGTTGAATCTCCATTTCTTGCGCTGACACATCTGCTCGATGTCGCCGACGGCACCTCCAACACCCTTCTCGCGGCCGAGATCCTCCTTGGCGCCGGCAGCGACATGACGACCGCCCCCGGCGTTCGCCCCGCCGGACCCGCCCGCTACTCCGCCAACCGCTCGACGGGCCGTTCCTCGATCAACACCGCACCCGGCGCTCTCAGCCCGCCCCTCGCCGAAGCCGAGTGCGTCGCATCGACGACGAGCTGGCGCGGAGCGCGTGGCAGCGGCTGGATCCAGCCCGACCTGGCGTCCACCGGCTTCAACGCCTACCTCGCGCCCAACAGCGAAACGTGGGACTGTCTGGGCCACGGCAGCGGCTGGTACGGCGCCCGCAGCCTGTTCAGCGGCGGGGTCCCCGCCGCCTTCGCCGACGGCAGCGTCCGCTTCGTCCGCCAAGCCATCGACCCCGTGACGTGGCGTTCGCTCGCGACCCGAGCCGGTGGCGAAGTCGTCAGCAACCTCGACCCGTGATGCGTCACTGAACCTCGAAGACGAAACCCCACGAGGAACCACGATGAAGTCGATTCTCATGGCCCTGGCCGTCGCCGCGCTGGCGACGACCGTATCCGCCCAGGCGCCGAAAGCTGCGCCGAAGAAGCTGGACCCGCCACTCACCCGCTTGTTCGTGCAGGACCAGAAGGCCTGCACGCTGAAATGGGCCGACGTGCGGCTCGATCGCGCGGGGGCGGTCTTCTCGCTCGATTCGCTGAACTCGGTCGAAGGATTCAAGCCCCTCGACCCCGCGCGGCAACGGCTCGTGCAGATGCGACAGGCGGGCCGCATGGTCTGCCTCGGCGTCCGCGACGACTCCGACGGCGCCTTCGAGAGCGGCTGGGTGCTGCTCCGCACCGGCGTCGGCTATCTCGACCACGGCGACCACGGCCACTGGAGCTACCGCGCCCGCCCCGCCGTCGCCGACCACCGCCTCGACGCCAAGCAGGGCAATCCCGCCCACCTCTACGAGTACGATGGCCGCTTCTTCCTCGCCAACGACAAGCTCAACGGCTACACCCGCCTCGATCCCGCCGCGTACACGGCCTCGGGCAAAGGCGAGCCGCGCTTCCTCGTCGGCGGCGGCAACCACATCACCCTCGCCGTCGTCGACGACAAGGTCGGCTACTCGTGCTGGATCGACGGCGCCGGCCCCAACAAGGGGCGCGTCGATGTCACGCCCCTCGCCGCCCGGCCCCGCAGCGAGCCGGCCTACTCGTGCCATCTCCCGACCGGCGGCATCCACGGCGCCATCGCCAATTCGGGCAAGGTGTTCTTCGCCCCCTCCGACGGCGTCTGCTGGATCGACGCCGATGTCGGCCTCGCGTCCAAGGCGGAACTGGTGCAGGTCCGCCACGTCCCACTCGGCATGGACGGCGACAAGCCGCGCCGCACCGGGGCGTTCGTGAACCACGGCCACCACGTCGCGTTCGTCACCGGCAGGGAGGCGTCGTCGGCCCTGGTGCTGCTGAACGCCAAGCACGCAGAGCCGAAGCCGATCGTCGTCCCGCTGGCGGTGAAGCCTGGCTCCCGCGCCACCACGCCGCACCTCGTGACGGCGGCCGACGGCAAGGCGCTGGCGCTTGTCTTCCACGACCACGCTAAAAACGTCGACATGCAGGACCTGCCCGATGTGGTCGCGCTCGATCCCAACGGCGACGGCGACTGCTCCGACGCCAAGGTCGTGAAGACCTTGAAGGTGGGCCGCAGTGCGGTCGAGGGGCATTCCGGCCACCACGACCTCGCCTTCGACGCCGACCACCGCTTCGGCTTTTTCACCAACCCCGGCGACGGCACCCTGTCGGTCCTGTCGCTGCGGACCCTCGAAGTCGTCGCCACCTTCGCGGTCGGCGGCTCGCCTGCTGCTCTCGTCGCCTGCGGCGGCGGCGAGGTGAAGGATTGATGGGGGGGGTTCGGAAGAAGATAGCCACACTAACCCTGAGCGCAAGCGAGGGGATCGCCGGAAAGCTCGCAGAACGAGAATATCCGCCTGCATGTTTCCCTGTGATCCCCTCGCTTGCGCTCAGGGTTAGTGCATTCCCGGCAGAGCCGGGAACGAGGAATTGCCTATTGTGTCAGCCCGGCGGCCGCATGCTCGTCGTAGCGGCGGGGTCGGGGGCGAGCGGCAGGGTGACGAAAAAGGTGCTGCCTTTGCCCAGCTCGCTTTCGACGCGGATCTCGCCCTGCAGGGCGGCGACGACGCTGCGGCAGATGCTGAGGCCCAGGCCGTTGCCCGCGCGCCCGGCGTCGCGGTTGCGGGACTTGTCAGCGCGGTAGAAGCGGTCGAAGATGCGCGGGATGGCGGCGGCCTCCATGCCGATCCCCTGGTCCTGCACCGAAAGGACGACCAGCCGCTTCGGAAGATCGACCCACAGGCGGACCCGGATCTCGCTCTGTTCCCTGCTGAACTTGATCGCGTTGTCGATCAGGTTGCGGACGACCTGGCGGAGATGGTCCTCCTCGCCGCGGACGCAGGCCCTGGGCAGGTCGCCGACCAGCAGGCGGACCCCCTCGGCGTCGGCGACGGCGTCGAACATCTCGG
>JAYSSW010001058.1:0-2631 GCA_043720335.1 Planctomycetia bacterium | reverse complement strand
GCCGCGCGGGCAGACCCGCGTGGCGTTGTCGTTGATGCCGATTGCGACGTTTCTCAGAACCGCGCCGGCACCTCGAAGCCCTGGCGGTACTCGCGCGTCAGCATGCGGTTGGCGGCGGCGTTGTCGACGAATCGCTCCGTCGCCACGTCGACCGTCAGCCGCTGGCCGACCGTGAGCTGCGCCTGGTCGATGGCCACCATGTTCGCCTGCAGGTGGTCGACCATGCGCGTGAGCGCCTCGTTGCCTTCGCGTGACTCGCCGACCGCGCCGGCGCGGCGGTCGAACGCGACCTGCCGGCCCAGGCGGTAGCTGATGTTCGCCAGGTGGCACAGCGCGCTCGACAGGTGCCCTTCCTGGATGTCGGCGTTCAAATCCTCGCGGCGGCCGGAGCGGACGGCGGCGATGAAGTTCGCGAAGTGGTCGGCGCTGCCGTTGAAGCGGCGGACTTCGCGGTTGTCGTTGTCGAAGGCGACGGCGTTCTGGTAGGTGCTGCAGACGACGTAGCCGTCGGAGCCGTGGAAGACGTTGCCGATCGACGCGCCGCGGAAGGCGGGGGTGGTGAGGCCGCGCACTTCAAACACCAGCTCGGTGGCGCCGTAGTCGAAGACGGAGACTTGGGTGTTGGGGGTTTCGCCGTCGTCGGTGTAGCCGAAGCGACCGCCGACGGAGACGCAGGAGCGTGCCAACGTGTTGGAGGCGATGCCCCAGCGAGCGACGTCCATCTGGTGGATGCCCTGGTTGCCGAGGTCGCCGTTGCCGTACTCCCAGGTCCAGTGCCAGTCGTAGTGGACGGTGCCGGCGCGGGTGTTGCGCTGGGGGGGGCGGTTGGCGGCGGGTCCGCACCAGAGGTTGTAGTCCATGGTGCGGGGCGGTTCCTGGGGGCCCATGCAGCGGCCGATGCTGCCGCGCGGCTTGTAGCACAGGCCGCGTGCGACGAGGAGGTTGCCGATGCGCCCGCCGCGCACGTATTCGATGGCCTGGCGGATGCCTGGCATGCTGCGGACCTGCGTGCCGGTCTGGCAGATCTTGTTGTAGTGCCGGGCTGCCTCGACGATGCGTCGGCCTTCCCAGATGTTGTGGCTGACCGGCTTCTCGACGTAGACGTGCTTGCCCGCCTGCATCGCCCAGATGGCGGCGAGGGCGTGCCAGTGGTTCGGCGTGGCGATGCTCACCGCGTGCACGTCCCGGTCGTCGAGCGCCCGGCGGAAGTCGGTGAGGACGCGCGGCTCGTTCCCCTGCCCCTGCATCGCCGCCCGCACCGCCGCCGGGGTGACGGCGCTGTCGACGTCGCAGACGTGGGTGACGACGCAGTTGTTGCGCCCCGCGTAGCCGCGCACATGGCCGAGGCCCTGGCCGCGCACGCCGATGCAGGCGATGTTGAGCCGTTCGTTGGCGCCGCGCGGAGCCGGGTTCGGCTGTGTGGCTGGCTGTGTCGCCGGCTGGTCGCCGGCGCTGGCGAAGTGCTTGAACGCTCCGGCGCTCGCCAGAGCCGCCAGCCCCGCCGACTGCTGCATGAATTCGCGTCGATCCAGAAATCGCATGGTGTCCCCCGTGCAATGGAAGAGATTTCACCCCATCGTATCCCCACCGGGTTGGATCGGTCAACCACGCAGTGGAACATTTTCCAAAATGACGGGCGAAGCCTGAACGTCCCCGTTTCGCGCCCGCATGTCCCGGCGGTGGATGGATCCTGCGACCCGATCCACGGCGAGGCAATCGGCATGGCGGCTCGCCACTTCCCTGCGGGCTCCAAGAAACCATGAAAAACAACACCCTGAAATGGAGGAGCGATGGGCATCCCTCTCCCCGTGCGGGGAGAGGAGAGCTGCTCGTCGCAACCCCGTCGATTGCTTCAGCCTCCGCATGCGGTTGCCCCCCCCTCGCCCTCAGGAATGCGCGGACGGCGCTTCCCTTGCCCGGTTGGCTGTGGTAGGCTTCAACCCTCGCCGGAACTCGCGCGAGTTCCAATCCTGCACGTTGCCCCTGGAGAACCTGCCGATGCGCCGCCTCCTCTCGCTCCTCGCCGCCTCGCTCTGCGCCTGCACGCTGGCCGTCGCCGGCGACTCCGCCAAGCCGGCCAACCCGGTCGCCGTCGGCAAGAAGGCCCCCGACTTCCAGTTCAAGGACCAGTCGGGCAAAACCGTCAACCTCGCCGACCTGTTCGCCAAAGGCCCCGTCCTCGTCCGCCTCACCTGCGGCTGCTCCGGCTGCGACAAGGAACTCGCCTACTTCCAGGAGATCGACGCCGCCTACCAGAAGGCCGGCCTGACCAGCGTCGCCATCTTCAAGGAGCCTGACACCAAGGTCGCCAAGTACGCCCAGGAGAAGAAGATCAACATGCTCTACGGCATCGACACCAAGGGCACCAGCTGGGACGTGTTCCACACCAAGACGATGCCGACCAACTTCCTCATCGGCAAGGGGGGCGAGATCCTCGCCATCGCCGCCGGCTGCGACACCAGCGGCCTGCTCGCCAATCGCCTCTCCGAGCGCATCGCCAAGACCGTCGAGACTGACGCTGTCGACGTGAAGTCGCGCGTGGACGAGAAGAAGAAGTAGCAGGACCGCTTTGATTCATCGATGTCGATATCAAGCCCGCCGTCGAAGACGGCGCGGGTTCAATCCACTGGG
>JAYSSW010001057.1:0-5593 GCA_043720335.1 Planctomycetia bacterium | reverse complement strand
GGAAGCGTCTCCCGTTCGACGATGCGCAGCGAGTTGCAGCGCGAGTCGCTGCTCTCGCTGCGCGAGCCGCCGTGCCCTGGCTCCCCACCGTCGCGCGGCTTTCCTCGCTTGGCGCTTCGGGCTCAGACGCGATGTCACGAAAGTGCCGAGGATCTCGCGATGCCGTCTTTCCGCTTGCTGCTCCTTCCAAGCGGGCTGGTGGAAAGGTGCAGGGACGGAACGTCGCACGCAAAAACCGTGTCGGCACGATGTCGGGATACTTCCCCTTTTCGCGGTTTTCCTTGGTGCCCTTTGGTGTCCTTCGTGGAGGGGAAAAACGAAAACGGCGGCGAGAGCGGAGGCTCTCGTCGCTGTGGAAGTTTGGTTCAGGCCGAGGTCGCGTTAGCGGGGGACCTGGAAGCCGCCGGAGTTGGGCGTGGGGGCGGGCGGAGGCGTGCTGCCGCCGAGGGGGGCGAGTCCGCCTGGGGCGAAGTTGTTGGCGGGGGGCTGGAGGTTGCCGGGGCTGGCGCCGCCGGGGACCTGGTAGTACTCGTTGTTGCGGACGCCGCTGGCGCCGGGGACGATGCCGGTGTTGTTGCTGGGCAGGGCGGGCAGGTTGCTGCCGAGGCCGCCGGGGGCGGTCGGGTTGTAGCCGGCGGGGCTGGGCGGTGGGTTGAAGTTGTTGCCGCTCGTGAACGAAGCCGGGTTGCTGGTGGAGGGGCCGAGGTTGCGGCCGCCGCTGCCGCCGAGCGGTTGGCTCGAATTGAACGTGTTGCCGCCGGCGTTCATGCCGCCGGTTCCCGTGATCGGGAACGGGGCCGGGATGGAAGGCGGATTCTGCGTGCTCTGAATTCCGCGATTGGGCGGACTGCCGAAGACGCTCTTGTCCTTGCTGCCGTCGTTCTGGCAGCCGGTCAGGCCGACGCTGAGAACGACCAGCGCCCCTGCTTTGAACCAGGAAGTGATCCCCATTGCCTCTGCTCCTCCGTGCTTGTGGTTGTCACCGGCTGTGGGGCTTTCGTTCCCCAACCAGGCCCCTGAGCCGGGCGATTCCGTTCGAGTTCAACCAAGTCGGCGGGACATTAGTCAGGGGCCGTGACAAGATCAAGCCCAAGTCGTGCCCGCCCCGCGTGGCGTGAGGATTTCCGCCAGGTCCGTGCAAGATGCACTCAGGAGGGTGGATCAATTTGCGCAGCCGCTGCGCACCCTTCGCCCAATCCGCAGGCGACGGCGCGGGGCGCCCAACGACTTGCGTGAAAAACGCGAGCTGCAAGCCGAAACAAGAAAACGATTTGCGGAGATTGGATGAAAAACGGCCGATTTGCTGGCATGGGCTTTGCAAAAGCATAAAATACGCCAGCTAAGCCTCTCTCCCGGGAATTGGAGATTCCTCAATGGTCGCGCTCAACTACCCCGCTGCATTGGCTCCCGGCACCGCCGACGCGGTCACGGAACTCAACTTCCTGCTGCCCACCTGGCAGATCGACGCGCTTGCGCAGGTCGCCTCGCAGCAAGGCATGACCATCGCCCAGCTGCTGCGCCGCCTGGTCAGCAGCACCCTGGAGCAGCCGAAGCCGGGCATCAACCGCCTGAACTGAGCGCCGTCGCACCAGCGATTCAAAAAAAGGCCCGCCAACGTGCAACACGTCGGCGGGCCTTTTTTCGTGGGCTGCTTCACCTGGAAAGCCCAGGGACGGCGTCCCTGGGGATTCAAGTTCCCAGGGACGGCTGTCCCTGGGCTTTCGTCCGCTTCCGTCCACGCCAGTGCCGCAGCGCCAGGCAGCCCGCGAAGCTCGCTCCCGGCGCCCCCGCGATCCAGAGCCACGGCCGCGACGGCGGCGCCGACCAGCACGTCAGCGTCTCCTGGTCGCCTTCACGGTCCAGGCACACCAGCCAACGGCCGTCGTCCG
Organism: Planctomycetia bacterium; assembly: GCA_043720335.1. Classification (GTDB taxonomy): domain Bacteria; phylum Planctomycetota; class Planctomycetia; order Gemmatales; family Gemmataceae; genus JAYSSW01. Next base: position 3,704 of record JAYSSW010001057.1, on the reverse strand, counting down.
ACAGGTGCGGCTCGGCGGTCTTCCGCATTGCGATCCGCGCCAGCTCCCGGCCGTCGAGCGCGTCGTAGACGGCGATGTACTTCACCTCGTGCACGCCGACGATGTCGGACCGCTGTGACAGCCACTGCTGGATTTTCTGGAAACGAGTCAGTTTCTCGTCATTGTTCTGAAGCGTGGCCAACACGTGCCGGCCGACGACCTTCATGCTGGAGATGAACTGGTTGGGCGGATGCTTCGCCACAGCGCGCACGGCGCCGCTGGCGGGATCGCGGAACTCCAGCAGGTGCTGCTCCAGCATGTAATGGACCAGCGAAGCGCCGTCGTCGGTTTTCAACCACTGGTTCTGGTAGCGGGTATCGCACTGGTGCTGCCAGGCGGGCCGCTGGTTCGCCACGTCGTAGGCGAAGAAACAATCACGCCAATTCGGCCGATGGATGACCAGTGTTTCGCCCGCGAAGCCGAAACGCGATTCTCGTTTGATCGGCACGCGCCAATGCAGGCGTCCGGTCGCCACCTCGACGATGCGCAGGTCGTCCCCGTCCGCACCCCAGTCCCCGGTCGGATTCAGCAGCAGCCACCGGCCGTCCGGCGAGAAGGAGCACACCGCAGGATCGATCTCGCCCCAGCAGCCGCGTTGCTTGTCGGTGTCGAGATCGTGCAGGAAAGCCGTCTGCACGCCTTCGTTGTTTTCCAGAAGAAGGACGACGTTCCTTTTCGAGCAGAAAGCGACGACGCGCGCGTTGGGGAACGCGGCGATTTCGGATCCTTTGGCCGTGTCGTAGATGCTGGTCGAGTAGCTGTCCTGGTCGTGATGCTGACTTACGACGAAGAAACGGCCATCACCGCTAAATTCGCTGAAGGAAGAATGCCACGCGTTTCGATCGGACAGTTTCACCCGTGCGACCATCGTTCCGGTCGCGGGGTCCATCCATGCTCTTTCGTTGCCGTGTCTCGCGATCGCGGCTCGATGGCCGCGATCCTCACGCATCGAATGATCGTCTTGGAACTCGAAATCGAAATTCCTGCAGGGCGACTTTGTCGTGCCTTGTTGGAAATCAATCAGAGCAAGATAGGGATCGGCACCCCGGGCCCCCTTCCCTCGCCGGTAATGCCATCGCTCGTCATCCCGTTCGATAAACGCCAAGGCGAAACGACGGTCCGTTGCAAAGAACCGCGAACTCCAGATCCTGATTTCTGGAAACGCCTCGACCTTGCGTCCCGAGCGGAGATCGTGAAGCTCGAAACATTTCATTCGCTTGGGATCCGCACGCGGCTCCTTGTTTTCCAGATAAACAGGAAGATGCTCATTCTTCTCGTCCACCTCCGACAGCCAAGGCACGATGTTTGCGCGATTCGGCTGATGCTTCAAGCGGGAACAAGGCTCGCGGCGATGGTCGCGCGAGTTCGCCAGCAGCACGCGCGCGCTGTTGTCGACGAAGTACAGCTCGCCTCCATAACTCCCCTTCGGCACCGCGACGCTCCACGCGGGTTGTGGCGGCAGCATGCAGTTCAGCCCCAGCGCCACGCCGACATGCGCGGCGGCGAGCAGGCAAACGCCAACGTGTCGCTTCAGCCAGCGGAACATGCGGCGGCTCCTTTGGGGTTCATCCCTTCGCAGCGGCGTCGGCCAGGCCTTGCCGATAGTCAGGATACCAGAGTTCCGCCCGCAACGCCTCCTTCATCCGCCCGTTGCGGATGCGGCGGTTGCCTCGCTCGTGCGGCGGCGTCGGCTGGCCCGGCGGCGGCGCCACGAACGCCGGCGCCGGCGCGGACAGCACCCGCGCCATCTCCGTGTAGAAGTCGCGCCGTCGCACCGGCTCGTCGTCGCACACGTTCACCACCATTCCCTCGGTGGCGTGCGCCTCGGCCGCCAGGATCACCCGCGCCCCGTCCTCGACTTGGATCAGGTTCAGCCACTTGTCGGCGTCGCCGACGATGGTGTCGCCTTTCACGATGGTCGCCCGCCGCAGCAGCCGGCCCGGCCCGTAGATGCCGGAGAAACGCAGGATCACCGCGCCCGGCAGGGCCGCGTGCAGCGTGCGTTCCGCTTCCAGGACGATCCGCCCCGACTCCTCCTGTGGCTCCGTCAGGGACGTTTCATCGACCCAGCAGCCATCGCTTTGGCCGTAGACGCTGGAGCTGCTGACGTAGAGGAATCGTTGCGGCCGGGGCAGATGGGCCAGCACGTTCGCCAGCCCTTCAACGTAGACCTGCCGCATGCTCGCCCCGGACGCCCGGTCGTAGCCGACGGCGTACAGCACCGTGTCGACGCGGGGCAGCGCAGCCAGCGATTCGGGACGCAGCACGTCGCAGACGACCGGCTCGACGCCAAGCGAAGCAAGCTCCGCCGCCCCCTCCGCGCGGCGTGTGGCCGCGAAGATTCGGCGGCCCTTCCAGAGAGGCAGCACGCGCCGGCCCAGGTAGCCGCAGCCGATGACGAGGCACGAGGGCGAAGCGGATTCGACAGACATGGCAGCCCCGTCAGATCATTTCTTCGATGCTGTAGATCAAGCGGTCGATGACGGCCTCGTCGGTCCGGGGGTTCAGGAAGACGGCCTTCCACGCGGGCAGGTCGAGGCCGTGGGGCCGGTAGCCGATGTTGGTGGTGAAGCTGAGCCGGGCGTCCTTGACGGGGTCGAGCGAGTAGGTCCGCTTGGTGAACAGCCGACGCACCTCGGCGAAGTAGCGCTGGATGTCGTCGGGCTTCAGCGTCCCCTGTTCGAGCTGGGCGAAGATCTTCTTGGCGTCGCGTCCCTTGGGGAGCACCCACCACAGGACGCTGGGCCCGCAGGTCTCGAAGTTGAGCACCTTGCAGAAGTCGAGCTTTTCGAGACGTTGCTTGAGGATCTGGGCGAGTTCGAGGGAGCGTGCGGTGAGCATCTGCCAGCCGGCCAGGCCGATGCCGTTGAGTGAGGCCATGACGGCATAGGGGCCGATGCCGGGCCGCGAGCATTCCAGCGTGAACAGGGCCGGGTCGCGGCGGGCGTCGGCCTCGGAGAAGTACGGCGTCTCGGCCACGCTGCGCGACAGGTACTTCAGGTCCTCCTTGCGGTTGACGATGAACGCGGAGCTGGGGTAGTGGCTGCGGCCCATCTTGTGGAAGTCGAGCGTGACGCTGTCGGCATGCCGCATCTGCCGGGCGTGCGCCTGCGCGGCGCGGACGACGGGCAGCAGGTCGGCGGTCAGCTGGAGCGGGTTCTTGTCGGTCTCGTACTCCGCGAGGAAGCAGAGCGCCCAGCCGACGGCGGCGTCGACGTGGAGCTGGGGCGCGGGGACGCCGTGGCGGGCGGCCTTCTCGTCGATGATGGCGCGGATGCCGGCGACGTCGTCGATGCCGGACCCGTCGGTGGTGCCGAACGTGGCGACGACGAAGGCGACGCGGACCTGGTCGGCGTAGAGCTGGTCGAGCTTGTCGGCGAGCAGGTCGAGTCGCATCGCGAGGGAGCGGTCGGTGGGGATGTTGTGGAGGTTCTCGGTGCCGAGGCCGAGCCAGCCGGCGAGGGTCTGGTTGGAGTAGTGCCCTGATTCGGAGACGAGACCGACGACGCGTTTGCCGCCGATGCCGGTGCGCATGGCGCCGGGGAGGACCTTCTCGATGCCGATCTTGGCGCCGTAGAGGTTGGAGATGGTGCCGCCGATGGTGAAGACGCCCCAGGGGGCCTGGGTGTGGTAGAAGATGAGGTTCGCCAGGGCGGTGATGGCCT
>JAYSSW010001056.1:0-5594 GCA_043720335.1 Planctomycetia bacterium | reverse complement strand
CGGTCGGGCTGGGGCTGCTGGTCCCCCTGCTTCTCCTGGTGCACCGCTGGCATTGGGTGCTGGCGGTGGACCGCGCCTGCGTCACGCTCCACTGCCACGAGTCGTGGGACCAGCACTATTCGCGCGCGGTCCCCTTGGCGTCGATCCGCAGCATCCACGCGAAGCCCGTGCTGACGATCGTCGACCCGCACGGCGAGCCTTGGACGCCGCTGCCGCACCACACGGAGGCGGAGCAGCAGCACGTCTACCGCCTGATCGTCGGCTACCTGCTGCGGACCGGCCCGCTGCCGTCGCTGCACGAGGTCGACGAACGGGAGGCCCGTGTCGAGACGCTGGAGAAGCCGCCCGAGAGCAAGCTGAACGCCGAGGTCGACGCGCACCGCTTCCGCGTGGAGTTCCCGCGCCTGAAGGAGCTGCCCAGCGAGCGCAGCTCCCGCGCCTTGCAGCGGTCGGGGCGGATCGCAGTGGGCGCTGCGGTCGTGGCGTTCGTTTCGATCCTGGCGGCGGTCCTGACGGAGCAGCCGATCGCGGTGCTCCTGGCGGGGCTGGGCATCGTGGTCGCGATCATCGCGTGCCTGAGCGTGTTTTCCCGCCTTCTCGGCCAGAAACGCGCCACCGAAGCGACGCGGGCGCTGACGCAGGCGATCTCCGTGGTCGGCGACCTGCTCGTGCGCACGACGGGGCTGGGGGACAAGCAGGTCTGGCGCCGGGGCGAGATCCGCGACATCGGCGTGGTCGTCGCGCTGGGGACGAGCGACTCGGAGGGGAACGCGTCGCCCGACACCGCCTCGCTGTCGGTCCTCACCTGGAAGGGGCAGTCCACCGTCCTGCGCTGCGAGATCTTCGACCGGGGCCGCAACGAGACGCCGCGCGAGGAGATCGAGTGGATCGCCAGCCAGCTGCGTCTGGCGCTGAAGCGGCACGCGCCGCCGAGCGCGGAGCCGGCGCCGGCCGATACGCAGGAATCGCCGACGAGTTCGAGCGCCGTCGTCGCGAACCAGCGCGACGTGCAGGCGTAGTGCGGGTTGAGCGGGCGTTGGGGAGTCTCCCAAGCCGCTCCCCTGGGCGCGGCGTTCCTGTTTCACCGATCCCGCATCGCACGTTCGGCGGCGTGGCGGCTCCGCTGCGCAGCGCGGCGAAGCAAACATCAAAACAACGTCGCGCAGGAAAAAGCAGGGCCGGCGATGGTTCGCCGGCCCTGCTCGATTTCAGCGGGGATCGCCGTTCGCTACTTCTTCTCGGGGGCGAGGACGTTGAGCGCGTTCTGGGCGATCTGGCGGACGGTCGGGTGCGTGTCCTTCACCAGCTCGCGGATCGCGGGGACCGCTTCCTTGGCGTCGGCGCCGATGTTCTGCAGCACCTGGCACGACTGCCAGCGCACCTGCGGGTTCTTGTCCTGCAGGTACTCGATCAGCGACGGGACCGCGGCCTTGCTCTTGTAGCCGGTGTTGAGGTAGGCGTTCACCAGCGCGACGCGGAGGTTGGTGTCCTTCGCGTCCTTGGCGGCCTCCTCCAGCAGCGGCCAGGCGTTCTGCCCCTGGTTCTGGCAGGCGTAGACCGCCGTCATGCGGACGCTGCTGTCCTTGTCCTTGACGCCCAGCTTGACGATCTCCAGGCACTCCTTGATGTTGCCCAGGTTCTGGCAGTAGTTCAGGGCCATCGTCCGCATCTGCGGCTCCGGGTCCTTCATCATCTCGACGAGGATGGGGATCGCCTTGTCGCGGCGCTGCGAGTTGTGGATGATCGCCGACAACGCCACGTTGCGGGTCTGCACGTCCTTGATGTCCTTGATCGCGCCGATGACGTGGTCCGCCCCCTCGGGGCCCAGGTTCACCAGGGCGTAGATCGCCTGGTGGCGGACCTGGTCGGTCTTGTCGCCACGCAGCATCTTGGCCAGCTCCGGCATCGCCTTGACGCCGGCCTTGCCCATGCTCTGGATGGCCTGGACTGCGCTGGAGCGCATCTGCGCGTCCTCGTCCTTGAGGAACGGGATCACGAGATCCAGCCCCTCGGCGCCCCCGCGCCCAAGCATGTGGACGATCTGGGCGCGGAAGCTCTGGTTGCTCTTGTCCTTGGCGATCTCGACGAGGGCGGGCAAGATCGACTTGTCGACCTGGCCGGTGCGCTGCAGGGCGTTGACGGCCTGCTGGCGGACGTTGACGCTCTTGTCCTTCAGGCCGGCGAGGACCAGCTCGGCGCCCTCCTTGCCGTACAAGGGGGCGCACATGACGGCGAGGGAACGCGTGCCTTCGTCGTCGGACTTGAAGTGCTTCTTCAGGATCGGGACCACCTCGTCCGCCTTGCCGCGCAGGTTCATGAGGGCGCTGGCGGCCTGCTGGCGGACGTTGGCGTCGCTGTCGCCGAGCGCCTCGGCGAGCGGGGTGGCGGCCTCGGCGGCGGCGCCCGCGAGCATCTGCAGGCCCTGGGCGGCCTGGGCGCGGACGCCGGCCGTCTCGTGCTTGAGCCCCTCGATGAAGAACGGCGTCAGCTTGCCGACCTCCTGGCGCCGCTGCGCCATCACGAACGCCGCCTGCATCCGCAGGGCGCCGTCCTTGTGCTTGAGGGCGTCGACGAGGTGCGGCATCGCGTTGGCGACGTCGATGTTGACGCTCACCATCAAACAGGCGGTGTTGATGCGGACGCGGTCGTCCGCGCTCTGCAGCGCTTTGGAGAGGCCGGGGCCGGGGTTCTCGCCCATGTTCTGCAGCGTGTGGAAGGCGTTCATGCGGACGTTCGTGTTCATGTCGGCCATCGCCTCGTTGAGCGCCTTGGAGGCGAGCTTCGCCTGCGCGCCGAGCTGCTGCAGGGCGCTGAGGCAGTTCTGGCGGACCTGGTCGTCGGCGTCCTTCAGGCCGTAGGCGAGTGCGATGACAACGCTCTTGTCGCCGATGCGCATCGGGGCGAGCATCCCGGCGGAGAGCCGGCGGATCTCGACGTTCTTGTCGCCGAGGCCGTCGACGAAGACGCCGACCGCTTCCGAGCCGATCTCGCTGAGGGCCTGGGCGGACTGGCCTCGGACGTCGGCGCGGGGGTCCTTGAAGCCGGCTTCGAGGGCGGGGACCGCCGCTTTGCCGATCTTCTTCAGGGCCTGGGCGTACTGGGTGACGTTGGCGGTCTCCTTGGCGAGCAGCAGCGTCTTGAGCGGCGCGACCGCTTCCTTGGCGTCGGAGCCCATCTCGCCCAGGGCGCTGGCGGCCTGCAGGCGGGCGGGGAGCGAATCCCCCTTCAGGTAGTCGAGCAGCCCCGGGACCGCGGCGGCGCCGAACTTCGACACGGCGTCGCTGGCGGCGAGGCGCACGTCCTCGGCCTCGTCCTTGAAGGCGGCGAGCAGAACCTTGACGGTCTCGTCGGGGTCGCCGGCGACCTGGCCGAGCGCGAAGGCGGCCTTGCGGCGGATGCCGTCGTTCTTGTCCCGCATCGCCTTGATGAGCAGCGGCGCGGCGCTCTTGGCGTCGGCGCCGATCCAGCCGAGCGACCAGATGGCGTAGAAGCGGGTGTCGTTGCTCTCGGCGCCGAGCCGCTTGACGAGTTCGGGGACCGCGACCTTGCCGAGCTTGCCCAGCGCGATGGCGGTGTTGAGGCGCAGGTCCTCGCTCTTGCTGTCGAGCAGGGGCAGCAGGTCGGGCAGAGCTTTCTCCGCCTTCACGCCGAGGTCGGCGAGGTTCATCAGCCCCTGGAGCTTGGTGATCTCGTCGTCCGACTTGAGGGCTTTGACCGCCTCGTCGAACGTCATCGGCTTGGCGGGGACGGTTTCGCCGCCGCCGCCGGGAAAACCGCTGGGGAAGCCGGGCTGGAACGGTCGGCCGCCGCCGAGCCGCTGCGCCGACGCCGGGGCGGCGACAAGCAGGCCAGCCAGTAGAAGTCCGGCAAGGAAGCACGCACGCATGGTTGGACATCCCTTTCAGTTGCGGATCGAAGTCGTGGAGCACGGGGAGAGCGGGAGTTGCAGCGTTGTCCGAGGACTAACCCTGAGCGCAAGCGAGGGGATCGCAGGAAAGCGGGTTGGCGAAAATTCTCATTCCGCGAGCCGACAAGCGATCCCCTCGCTCGCGCTCAGGGTTAGTGAGGCTGACGATGGATCACGGCGGCGACACGGGGAGCAGCTCCTCGTACTCGCTGGCGTCCTCGGCGTCGTTGTAGCGGGCGGGGACGATCACCAAATCGTCGTTCATCTCGTCGCGCGCGAACGTCTTGCGGAACTTGGTGATGAACAGGTTCGCCTGCAAATGGCCGCTGAGCTGGCGCAGGCCGCGCAGGTCGTCGGCCGGCAGGTGGCGGACCATGTAGCCGAACGGGCGCTCCTGCTGCGCTTTCTGCAAGCGGGCGCGGATCACCTTGAAGACCGCTTCGCGGCGAGCCACGTCGTTGACGTCGGCCTGGGTGAAGCCTTCGTCGGGGTTGGGGACGGTCTCGCTGTACGGCGCCTCGCCGGTCAGCACCTTGAGGTCGGTCGCGGTCAGCTTGCGTGCCCATTCCATCGTCGTCGGGATGTGGCCCTTCTGGTTCGGCTGCGGGCGCTGGCCTGCCACGAAGCGGAAGTTCAGTTCCTGGGCGCGGCGAAGGAGCGCCGGCGTCTGGCCCGCGAAGTCCTTGATCCACGCTTCGCTCTTGCTCGGCAGTCCGCCTGGCGTGCAGCCCGACGCCGCTTGCAGCATCGGGATCCAGGTGTACTGGTAGCTGAAGTCCCCCTGCAAATCGACCTTGGTCGGGGCCTGGACGTAGAAGAGCGCTTCGGTCCGCTCCTTGACCGAGATCTGCGTGATCTTCAGCGGGTAGACGAGCTTTTCCGAAGCGAACTGGAAGCGCGTCGGCGAGACCTCGCCGGCGAAGGTGCCGTCCTTGTTGCGCTTCATCTGCATGGTGTCGATCTTCATGACGGTGAAGAGCCACTTCTTCTGGACGTAGTGGTTCAGCGTGGCCTCGTCGCCGGAGTAGCTGTACTTGTTGTCGGCGAGCCACTTGTAGAGGTCGTCGGCGCGGGTCGCCTCGATGATCTTGTAGTCGAGCGAGCCAACGACGCCCGCCTCCAGCACGACGACGGTCGGCTTCTTGGCTTCGCCCTCGTTGCGGTCGTCGAACGCTGCGCTTTTATTCTTGGCGACAGGCCCGCCGGCGGCCCGCGAGAACTGCAGGTACTGCCGTTGCGGCAGCAGCTTCGACGACGGGAAGGCCCGGCTTTTCATGATGCTGTAGTAGGCCAGGTGCTTGAAGAAGTCGCGCGGCATCTCGTGCAGCTTGGGCTGCGTCGGCGTCGGGATCACCATCCCGAAGTCGAGAGCGTTGCCCTCGAACTTCGGCTGCACGGTGAACGTCTCGATCTTCTCGGCCGGATCCCAGGTCAGGAACACCTTCTGGGCGGGCTGCAGGATGTCGCTGTTCTTCGCGGAGAAGTAGCAGCAGGCGGCCTGCGAGGTCGCGGGAGCGACCAGCACGAGCGCCGCTGCGAGGCAGAAAAAGGAGCGCATGTCGATCTTCCGGAAAGGAGGATCCCGCCGTCTCGCGACGGCGGGCTTGATACTTAACTAACCCTGAGCGCAAGCGAGGGGATCGCAGCGAACCGGGTTGGCGAAATTCTCGTTCCGCGAGTCGACAAG
>JAYSSW010001055.1:0-2640 GCA_043720335.1 Planctomycetia bacterium | reverse complement strand
ACCAGATCGTCCTGGGCAGCCAGAAGGCGATGCAGGTCTACGACATCGAAAGCCTGATCGCCAAGGGCGTTGACCTGTTCGAGAAGCTGGAGCAAAGCGCGGATGATTGCCTGACCAATGAGAAGCTCAGCAACGACGCGATGGAAGCTGCGTGGGCTGTGGTTGACCGGGAGTTCCGCGAGCTGGCTCCTGTCGTGGTGATGTTCGCCCATCTCATCCGCAAGTTCCAGGCGGACGGCTTCACGATCGAGCGAGCGGACGATTTCCTATTCTGGGAAAGCCACATCCTGCACGACATCCTCCCGCAAGGGGAATGGGACTGCAGCGGGTTGGCCGAAAAGGAAGCCGAAGCCATCGCGTCCATGAGGGCCGGCAACGTCGAGGAGTTCGGCTTTGACGTGCAAGAATAACATCAAGGAAGCCGGCTTCAACTCGATGTTCGACCGCCTGCCCGGCCACATCCAGAAGAAGGCGCGGGAAGTGTTCCGCGAGTTCCTGCGCGAACCGCTCAACCCCAAGTTGAACTTCCACCAGCTCCAGGACCGGAAGACGGGACAGCATCGGCTCAACAGCTGGTCGGTCCGTGTCACGCGGTACTACCGCGCCATCTGCACCATCAACGCCGCCACCGACACGCACGAATGGTACTGGATCGGCAGCCGTTCTGATTTCGCCACGTTCACGGGATCGAACAATTGAAGCCGCCCGACGGCGAACCATCGTTCCATCGCAACAGGCTTGAGCCGATTCGGCCCGTGGAGTCCCCTTCGTGACCGATTGGATTGCTGGACAGACGCCGTTCCCGTTCGGCCTGCCGCTGCCGACCGCGTTCTACCTCGTGGCCTACGTCGTCACGCTGGTGATGCACGTCGCGTTCATGAACTACGTGCTGGCCGGCTCGGCGTGGCTGGCGCTCGCGTACCTGCGGCCCAGCGATCGCGGGGCGGGCGCCTCGACGAAGATCCTCAAGGAGTGGATGCCGTTCATGCTGTCGGGGGCGATCACGGCCGGCGTCGCGCCGCTGCTGTTCCTGCAGATCCTGTACCAGCGCGAGTACTACACCGCCAACCTGCTGCTGTTCAACCGCTGGATGGCGATCCTGCCGGTGCTGATCGTCGGCTTCTACGCGATGTACCTGCTCAAGTCGAGCTGGCTGACCCGCCGTGCGAGCTGGGTCGCTGCCGTCGTCGCGGTGGTGCCGATCGCATGCGTCGCCTTCACCGGCTACTCGTGGACCGAGAACCACCTGCTCAGCCTGCGCACGCCGGCCTTCTGGGGCGAGTTCTACGGCACCGGCGCCCAGGTCTACCACGACCCGCAGCTCCCGCCCCGCCTGCTTGTCTGGACCGTCGGCGCGCTGCCGACCATGCTGCTGATCCTCGCCTGGCAGCACTGGTACCAGGGCAACGGCAGCCCCGCCCTTCTCGCGTGGACCGCCGGCGCGGGGCTGTTCGCCATCGGCGGCGCGGCGACGTGGCACTACCTCGCTGCGGATGACGCCGCGCGCGGCGTGTTCGTCACGCCGTTCGCGCTGCCGTACTTCGTCGCGGCCTGTGTCGGTGCCGTGATGCAAGCGGCCGGCTGGTTGTGGATCGCAACCGCACGAAGCCTTGAGGTTCGGAAGCTGCTGCTGCCGTCGCTGGGGCTGCTGCTGACGGTCGTCGGCATGACGGTCTGCCGCGAGGCGGTGCGGATCGCGTCGCTCGGCTGGCGACGGTTCGAGGCGATGCACCCCGTCCACGCCGACGCCTACGGACGCGGCGGCCTCGCCGTCTTCCTCGTGTTCTTCGTCGTCAACGCGGGGCTGATCGTCTTCGTCTTCTGGCTCGTGCGCAACCGCTCCGTGCCGAAGGCGGGCGAATGACGGAATTAACGTTCTCCGTTTAGCGCTCGCATGTCCTTGCGGGATATGAAGCTGACGACCCAAAACACGGCGTGGCGATGGAATGCTTGATCTAGCCACGTTCCTGCGGATTCGCAGAATCCCCGTGCTCGATTTGTAAAGCAACTTCCGGAAATCGCGAAGTAACATTCGCCCGGTGATATGAACTGCCAAATCGCAGCACATCGAGAGGACGTTCAGCAGGTTGAAATGGGAGGTGTGCCAGGTAGTTTTGTTATTGCCGCCGTGATAGCCACTATCGCGCACTGTTTCAGCATTCCATACAGCTTCGCTGTTTCTTGCGCAGTAATTCGGATTTCTCCATTGTCCAAAATTAGACCAGCGTTTTCAAACTTGTCCTTTCCGATTCTGCCGATATCGTCATTGGTGAATCTTCCTCCTCGATGAACAAGAGCGTGTCGGACTTCCCTCGCCAAACATACATCGGGACTCGCCCAGCAAGATTCGTACATGGACTGGCCAAAAGCCGCCACGAAGGTTGCTTCACGATGTTTGACCTTTCCAAGCCTGTAGTCCGGTTGATTTGCCACAATCCTGTAGCAACTCAGAAAGAAATCTTCGTAAGCGTAGTACAACCCTCCGTAGCACAACCTTTGAGCCCCCCACAGGCTCAGCTTGAATTCAACGAACCTTTCGAGGTATTACGCCGGCTTGAAATCTGCTCTATAATGCTATTATGGTCCACATCGCCCGACAACTCCTTCGCCCTATTGGAGGCGAGTCATGCCGATCTCATT
>JAYSSW010001054.1:0-5610 GCA_043720335.1 Planctomycetia bacterium | reverse complement strand
TGGCCCGACGCCGTGCCGCGCAGCTCGATGGCGCTGCTGCAAGCGCGCTGCTGGGACCGGCTCGGCGATCCCGCGACGGCGGCCCGCTTCCGCGCGGGCGCCGGCGACCATGCGGTCGCGGAGCTTCTGGCGGGGTGAGCGGCACTCCGGCTGCCGAGGGCGAAAAATGAAGCGACTTGTCCTCCGCCGGGCGCGCCAGGTTCGGACGGTCGCCGGGAATCCCCGTCTTTCCTTCGTGGTTCCGACGCGCGTGTTGAGTCACGCGGGACGGACGACGCGGACCTGGGCGTAGCGGAACAGCCGGCCGCGCCAGCGGTAGCCGCGCCGCACCTCGTCGAGAACCGCGGTGTCCTGGCGACCGGGGTCGCGGACCACCTCGGCCACCTCCATCAGCTCCGGGTCGAACGGCTCGCCGACGCACGGGATCGGCTCGAGGCCGTGCAGCAGGAGCGCGCGGTCGAGCCGCTGCAAACTCATGTCGTAGCCGACCAGCAGCGCGTCGACCTTGCTGCGCAGCAGGCTGGGGGGCGGTTCGTCGTCCTCCTCGTCCTCGTCGATCTCGTCCTCGGCGGGCGGAGGCGGGGATTGCTCCAGGCGGCGCTGCAGGTCGGCGTGCCAGGCGATCAGCGGCTCCAGCGCCCGGTCGACGGCGGCTTTCCCGCCGAACAGCCGCGCCAGGAACGGCATCTGGATCGACACCGGAGGCGGCGGCTCCCAGTCGTCCTCGTCGTCGCTCCCCGTCGGCGGGTCGTACGAGTCGTCGATCAGCCAGTCGCCCGCCTCGATGTCGGCGAGGCGCAGCACCTCGCGCCGCGCCAGCGACAGCGCGTCATGCACGTCGACCAGTGTCTTGAGCAGGGGCCGCAGCGCCTCGTCCTGCGCCTGCTTCTCGTTCTGAAGGGCGGCGGCCTGCTGCTGCTTCAGCGCCTCGAGCGCCAGGCGCGTCTGCTCGATGGCCTGGGCGCCCTGCTCCTGCTGCTGCCGGGTCGCCTTGGTCTGCAGGTTCACCTCGTGCCGCAGCGCGGTGAACTGCCCCACCAGCGCCGCCCAGTCCAGCTCGGCGCGCGGCTCGGTGGCGGGGACGGCGGCCAGGTCGGGCTGCTGCTCCAGCCAGCTGCGGAAGTCGCCGAGGATCGACTCGATCAAGCCAGGCGGATGGGCAGGCGCCGATTCGGCCACGCCAGGCGGTTCGGCGGAGATCGGCTCGGTCACGTGCTCGGTCACGTCAGGTTGACCGGCTGGAAGTTCGCCTCGATCAGCTGCCTCAGCGAAAGACGGCGACGTGGGGTCCGACATGCCAGCTCCTCCAGGATCGCGTCGAGGGATTCCTTCTTGCCCTTCTCGAACAGGCGCAGCCTGAGGCGCGTGTCGAGGTCGCGCAGGCTCTCGAAGGCCTGGCGGACGGCGGCGAACTTCTCGGGGTGCAGGTCGGGGGGGAACTGCCGCACCAGCTCCAGGTAGCGCAGGCGGATCGCCTCGTCGGTGCTGTCGGCGGTCAGGCCCAGGATGTCGTAGGGGTCGCTCATCAATATTCTTCCTCGTCGTCGAGCTCGCCGAACAGGCGGTTGAAGAAGCCGAGGCCGCCGCTGACGCGTTCCGCTTCGCGCTGGCGGATCTCCTCGTCGAGGTGCTTGACCTGGTCGGCGAACTGCCCCTGCATCTCGCCGCGCGGCAGGGCTTCGACGAGCTTGCGTGCCTTCACCAGCGCGTCGGCGGCGGCCCAGGTGCTTCGCCCGCTCCCGGCCAGATGGTAGTCGACCCAGCACAGGGCGACGACCGGGTTGCTGGGGAAGCGTTTGCTGGCGGCGTCGAGGGCCTTCTTCCAGGCGGTGCGCAGCTTCAGGGCGCCGAGCCGGACGCACAGGCTCTGGAGCTGCGACTCGTTGAAGCCGGCGGTGTCGAACTTCTCCAGCTGCTTGGCGAAGGAACGCTCCTGGGCCTGCTGCCCCTTGAACGACTCTTCGTAGCTCTCGCGTTGGAGGGCGGCGGCTTCGAGCAGGGCGATGATCTCGTTGGGCGAGGCGGGCTTGGCCAGCTCGGCCTTGAGGGCGTCGGCGAGCCGTTTCTCGGTCGGCTTGGGGAGCTTGGCGCGGACCGCCTCCCCCGCCAGCAAAAAGGCGGACGCCAGGCGCAGGTTCGGCGCCGCGCGGAGCTTCGTCATCAGCTCCTGCAACCGGCCGATGGGCGGTTCGGCGACTGGCTCGGCCGGCTCGGCCGGCTCGGCCGGCTCGGCGAACAGCGCCTCCGCGTCGGCGCCGGCTTTCAGCTCGACGACGACTGCCAGGCACCACAGCGGGGTCTTCGTCACGTCCGCAATCGCCAGCGCGAGGTCGAGTTGCTGGCGGGCTTCGTCGTGCTTCTTCTTGAGCGCGAGTTCGAGAGCGAAGTTCTGCCTCGCCTTGGCGAGCTTGAAGCGCAGCCGGCGTTCGAGCGGGTTGGCCTGCAGCGCCTGCCCGAACAACTCGGCCGCCTGGCCGTGGTCCTTGGCCTTGCGGTGCATCTCGCCCATCGTTTCGAGGACCTTGACCTTGCCGGGGAAGTGCTTCAACAGCTCCTGGCCCGCCTTGAGCGCCTTGGCGTCGTTGCCGCTTTCGCACAGCAACAGGAACAGTTCCACGTGGGTCTCGTAGAGGTCGGGGGCGAGCTTGATGCTCTTGCGGAAGCACTGCTCGGCGGTCGGCTTGAAGGGCCTTTCGTCGTTCAGGAAGTGGCCGAGCGACTTCGCTTTCGGCTGAGCGGGGCGGGCGCCTTCGGGGTTGGCGTTCTCGCCCATGCGCGCCCAGACGAGCGCCTGCACGCGCGCGACGTGCTCCTTGGGCCACATCGCGGGGTGCTGTTCGATGTCCTTCAGGTACTCCTGCCAGCTTACGTGGGCGTCGTGCATCAGGCCGCGCGACTCGAGGGCGAGCGCCTGCAGCAGGTGCAGGTCAGGGTCGTCGGCGGGCTTGCCGAACACGCGGACGAAGCGGTCGAGGTCGTCGGGCTGGCCGAGATCGATGATGAGCCAGCGGAAGCAGTCGGCGAAGCGTGGGACGAGCAGCGGGGCTTCGGCCTTGAGGGATGGGAGCAGTTTCTCGGCGGCGCGGAAGGCGTTGGCGAGGCTTTTGTCGCCGATCTTGGAGATCGACGTGCGCACGTCCTGGAGCAGCTTGGCCGCCTTGGCGCCGGCGAGCAGGTCGCCGCGCTGCTGCAGAGCGCGCTGCATGAGCGGGGCCAGCCCCTTGCGGAACTCGGGGTCGATGGCGACCCAGAACGGCGCCGCGAGGCGGTAGGGGAGCCGCTTGCGGTCGAGGCGGGACCAGTTGTCGACCGCTTTGGCGTCGTCGCCGGCGTAGTAGGCGAGCAGTCCGCGCAGCAGCAGCTTCCAGTCGAGGAAGGGGGATTGCAGGCCGATGGGCTGCAGGGCGGCGCGGGCGTCGTCGTCGCGGTCCTGCTCGCTGTGGCGGAAGGCGTGCAGGACGGCGTCGAAGGCGGGGTGCAGCTCGTCGGGGAGCTTCGCCTTGCCGGCCGCCCCCTGCTGGACGGCGAAGTCGGCGTGCTGGGCGACGACGCGGACGCGCATCTTGTCAGGCTCGGCGAGCTTCGGCAGCACCGCCAGCGCGCGCTGCAGGTCGCCGCAGGCCGCGAGCCGTTCAGCGAGCAGGGTCCAGTATTCGGGGGGGCCTTGGGGAAGTGTGATCCCTTCGGCGAGGACGGCGACGGCCTCGGCGGGCTTGCCGGACGCCATCAGCGTGCCGCCGCGTTCCATGAGCAGGTCGCGGAACAGGTCGGCGTGGCCGGGCGTCGGGTGCTCGCGGGCCAGGTTGCGCGACAGCCGCAACGATTCTTCGTAGAGTCCATCGGCGCGGAGCTTGGCGATGCGCCGCTTCAGCGTCTCCAGGTCCGATTTCGACGAAAGCTTGGCCACGCGCAGCCCTTCGATGCGGGGGTCGACGGTTCGCAGTCGCGGCTATTGTAAGGGGGCGCGGAGCGGACGGGGAGGGATATGGAGATTGCAGAGTGCGGATCTCAGATTGAAAACGATGCAAGCCCCGCCATGAGCGAAGCGATTGACGGGGGTCGAACCCCCAGGAATCGCTTCGCTCATCCTGGGGCTTGGGGGGACGTCACGACGCCAGCTCCTTGAGCAGCCCGTGCTTCTTCATCTTCTTGTACAGCGTGACGCGGCTGATGCCGAGCTTCTCGGCGGTGCGCGTGCGGCTGAAGCCGTTGCTCGCCAGCGCCCGCTCGATCGCGCTGCGCTCCGTCGTCGAGCGCTGGCTCTCCAGCGTGTCGAGTGGCGCCGCGTCGAATCCGCTGCGCGGCCTCGCCTGCTCGCGCACCATCGGCGGCAGGTGCGCGGGCAGCAGTTCCGGCCCGCTGCTCACCAGCACCGCGTGCTGCACCGCGTTCTCCAGCTGCCGCAGGTTGCCCGGCCACGAGAACGACTCCAGCACCGCCAGCGTTTCCGGGTGCAGGTCGAACAGCTCCTTGCTGAACTTCTGCGCGAACCGAACCGCCATCCCGCGCGCCAGCGGCGCGATGTCCGACACGCGCTCGCGCAGCGGCGGCAGGTGGAACGACATCACGTTCAGCCGGAAGTAGAGGTCGGCGCGGAACTTCCCCAGCGCCACCGCCTTTTCGAGATCGATGTTGCTGGCGACGATCAGCCTGGCGCGGCAGCGCTCAGTGTCGACGCCGCCGACCGGCTCGAACTCGCCCGTTTCAATCACGCGCAGCAGCGTCGCCTGCTGCTCGGGGGCCAGCGTGTCGATCTCGTCGAGCAGCAGCGTCCCCTCGCCGACGGCGGCGAACTTGCCGATCTTGGTGCGGTCAGCGCCGGTGAAGGCCCCTTTGACGTGGCCGAAAAATTCACTTTCGATGAGGTTCGCGGTGACGGCGCCGCACGGGACCGTGAGGAAGCGCTGGGCGCGGCGCGGGGAGTGTTCGTGCAGCAGGCGTGCGAGGAACGTCTTGCCGGTGCCGGTCTCGCCGTTGAGCAGGACGGTGACGTCGTGGCTGGCGGCCAGGGCGATGCGGTCGACGAGAGGCAGCAGCGACGGCGTCAGCGCCAGCAGCCTTCGGCTCAGCCAGTCCTCCAGCGACCCGTCGCGGGCCAGCCGGATCTCGCGCCCGCGCCCCGACGCCTTCGCGACCGCCGCCAGCGACGCTTCGTCGGCCGGCCAGCGCAGCCGCCGCGAGACGTGCCGGTCGAGGGCTTCGAGCTGCGGGTCGCTCGTCTCCAGCGCGTCGAGCAGCACGACCGAAAGCGGCCTCCTCTGGAGCGCGATCTCCCGCACCAGCGCGCGGGCGTGCTTCACGTCGTCCGTCCCGGCGACCGCGACGAGCAGCAGCCCGTCCGAGTCGGCGGCGAGGTGCGTGCAAATCTCGTCGAACGCGGCGAGGAACGCGCCGGCGCCGGTCTGCTGGTGCAGCGACTCCTGGACCTGCTTCGCCAGCAGCGGATCGTTGGCCACCAGGGCGACGCGGCAGACAGCCATGTGTTTCCCAAAGTTTACGACGTTAACGAAGCTGTACAAACATGGGGCACCATGTCCGGGTTGTCAAATCGAATGCGCCGACGGCGCCGATTGCGCGGGCGTCCCCATATAGCCCCCGGCTTGCCGGGGG
>JAYSSW010001053.1:0-11976 GCA_043720335.1 Planctomycetia bacterium | reverse complement strand
TCCACGAACTCGGCGATCTGGTCTTCAAAGGTGGCGGCGCGGAAGTCGTCGAGATGGTTCGCAAGGTCCGGGCGGGCGAGAAGCTGGTTTTCTGAGAGTCACACAACAGGCATTCTTCGGTGAGGCGGAATCGCGGCATCCTCGCTGGTGTTGAAATCCTATGGCAAACACACGCGCACTCGTCAAACGCCGCAAGGCGATCCGCAACATCCGCAAAATCACGCGGACGATGGAGCTGATCGCCACCGCGCGCTTCAAGAAGGCGATGGACCGCGCCACCGAGGCCGACGCCTACACGCGCAAGATCGCCGAGCTGGCTGCCGACCTCAGCGCCAGCGCGACGAACATCAAGCACCCGCTGCTGGAGAAGCGCGCGACGATCAAGAACAGCGTCCTGCTCGTCCTCACCTCCAATCGCGGCCTGTGCGGCGGCTACAACGGCACGATCCTCCGCGACGCGGCCTCCGCCCTGCGTGCGACCCGTGCGGAAGGGATCGAAGTCCAGCTCGAACTGTCGGGCAAGCGGGCCAGCACCTACTTCCGCTTCCACGGCCAGGAAGCGGCGCACGCCTACACGCACTTCGAGGACAAGCCGTCTTTCGACGAGGTCGAGGTGTTGGCGAACCGCTACCTCGCCGACTGCATCGCCGGCAAGATCGACCGCGTCGAAGTGGCGTACATGAAGTTCATCAACGCCGCCCGGCAGGTTCCCGTCGTCGAGACGCTGCTGCCGCTGTCGTCGATCGCGCCGCAGCCGGGCAAGCCCGTCGTGAAGAATGCCGACGACAAGGTCGAGTACGAGTTCATGCCATCCGCCGCCGAGATCCTTGAGGAGATCCTGCCGGTGTCGTTCAAGATCCGGCTGTTCAAGGCCTTCCTCGACTCGGCGGTCTCCGAGCAGATCGCCCGCCGCGTCGCCATGAAGGCCGCCACCGAGAACGCCGGCGAGATCATCAAGCTCCTGTCGCTGCAGTACAACCGCGCTCGCCAGGCCCAGATCACCAAGGAAATCTCCGAGATCATCGGCGGAGCGGCGGCCCTCAAGTAAACACCAAGGACAGCGGCCTCTTCCCGTCCTGCGTCTGCACCCGCGTCCTGCAATCGTTCCCGGAGTCCACGATGGTTGCTTCCACCGAGCACAATATCGGCAAGATCATCCAGGTCATCGGCTCGACCTTCGACGTCGAGTTCGACGAAGGCCACCTGCCCGGCATCTACAACGCCCTCAAGATCGACGAGGTCTACAAGGGCATCAAGCTCCGCATCACCGGCGAAGTGCAGCAGCACCTCGGCGGCAACCGCGTCCGCGCCGTCGCCCTCGGCAGCACCGAAGGCCTCTACCGCGGCCTGAAGGTCCTCGACACCGGCGCTCCCGTCTCCGTCCCCGTCGGCAAGGAAACCCTGGGCCGCGTCTTCAACCTGCTCGGCGAACCCATCGACGGGCGCGGCCCGGTCGGCAACACCGAGACCCGCCCGATCCACCGCGCTCCCCCCGACTTCTCGCAGCTCTCCTCGAAGACCGAGATCTTCGAGACCGGCATCAAGGTCATCGACCTGCTCACCCCGCTCGTGCGCGGCGGCAAGGCGGGTCTGTTCGGCGGGGCCGGCCTCGGCAAGACCGTCATCCTCACCGAACTCATCGCCCGCATCGCCAGCCAGCACGGCGGCTACTCGGTCTTCGCCGGCGTCGGCGAACGCACCCGCGAAGGCAACGACCTCTGGCTCGAAATGCAGGAAACCAAGATCGGCACCACCGATCGCGCCGTCATCGAGCAGACCGCGATGGTCTTCGGACAGATGAACGAGCCGCCCGGCGCCCGCCTCCGCGTCGCCCTGTCCGCTCTCACCATGTGCGAATGGTTCCGCGACTCGACCGGCGCCGACACGCTCCTCTTCGTCGACAACATCTTCCGCTTCTCGCAGGCCGGCTCCGAAGTGTCGGCCCTCCTCGGCCGCATGCCTTCCGCCGTCGGCTACCAGCCGACCCTCGCCACCGAGATGGGCGAACTCCAGGAACGCATCACCAGCACCAACGCCGGCGCCATCACGTCGGTGCAGGCCGTCTACGTCCCCGCCGACGACCCGACCGACCCGGCCCCCGCCAACGCCTTCCAGCATCTCGACGCGTTCATCTACCTCGAACGCAAGATCTCGGAGAAGGGCATCTACCCAGCCGTCGATCCGCTCGCTTCGAGCAGTCGCATCCTCGACGCGCAGTACCTCGGCGAACGGCACTACACGGTCGCCAGGCGGGTGCAGCAGATCCTCCAGCGCTACCGCGAACTGCAGGACATCATCGCCATCCTTGGCGTCGAGGAGTTGAGCGAGGACGACAAGAAGGTCGTGCAGCGCGCCCGCCGCATCGAGAAGTTCCTGTCCCAGCCGTTCATCGTCGCCGAGGTCTTCACCGGCAAGGCGGGCAAGGTGACGCCGCTGGCCGACACGATCCGCAGCTTCGAGGAACTGTGCGACGGCAAGCACGACAACCTCCCCGAGAACGCCTTCCTCTACGTCGGCGGCATCGACGAGGCGGTTGAGCAGGCCAAGAAGCTCGCGGCGGAAGGGCAGTAGGCGGCGAACGAGTGTTCCTTGACGAAGGCGATGTGCGATATGGCTGGCGAAGCAACCCTGAAATGCGTCGTGGTGACGCCCGAGAAGGCGGTGGTCGACGAAGCCGCCGACCATGTCGTCGTGCCGATGTTCGATGGCGAACTGGGCGTCTACCCGAACCGCCTCCCCCTCATCGGCCGGCTCGGCTTCGGCGAGCTTCGGCTTGTGAAGGGCAGCCAGACGAAGCGCCTCTACGTCGATGGCGGCTTCGTGCAGATCCGGGGCAACGTCGTCACGGTGCTGACCAGCCGTGCCCTCGCCGTCGGCGACATCAAGGTCGCGGCCGCCAAGGAGACCCTGAGGACCCACGCAACGAACGCGCACACCGACGAAGCGCTCGACGCCCATCTGAAGAATCTCGACCGCGCCCGCGCCCAGATCCGCGTCGCGGAGAAGGGGTCGGAGAGCTGATAGGATCGTGTGAGCGCGAAACGATGAATCGGGGATTTTTCACTTGATGGAAGCATGTTCATCAGGTAGAAACTCCCCGATTCATCGTTTTGCGCTCACCTCATCCTTGCAGCGAGAACCTCTCATGGTCGCCGGCTTCCATCTCATCTTCACCGCCTACGGCTGGTGGCTCCCCAACGATCCGCGCGGCAGCTCTTCCCACGAAATCCGTGTCGAGCAGATCGCCGAGTTGGGCGAACTGCATCATGGCCGGAAAAAACAACAACCGCGTTCTCGCGAAATCCGCGATTTCTACGACGAAGCCCGCGACGTGCTGAAGCACTCGCTGCTCACGTTCGACGACGATTCGATCTCGCTGATCGCCGAGGCATTTCGCGAAGTTGTCTCCGAGCGCAGATACACCTGCTATGGCTGCGCGGTGATGCCCGACCATGTGCATGCTCTGATCCGCAAGCATCGCGACCATGCTGAGGACATGATTGAAAATCTGCAGCACGCGAGCCGAGCGAAGTTGATCGATGCTGGAAAGCGAACCGCGACGCATCCCGCGTGGGGCGGCCCTGGCTGGAAGGTGTTCCTGTTCCAGCAAGCCGATTTGACGCGCGTTGAACGATACGTCCGCGACAACCCGGTCAAAGCGAATCGATGTTCTCAGTCGTGGGAGTTCGTGACGCGCTACGACGGCTGGATGCCTGGTTCCCAACAGAATCAAACGCGGTCCTCGACGTGAGCTGCGACCGACTCACCGTTTTCGCTTAGCTCCTCAAGGATCGCGGCCAGCGCTTCGCCCGGCGCCAGCACGCGCATCTCCTGGAGGATGTCGGCCATTTCATCGGGCAGGTCGGGGTCATCGATCCGTCGCGGGTCCGCTCGCAGCTGGTCGAGAAACTCCCTCAGTCGATGCCAACCCAGCGCTTCAGCGAGCGAATCGAGAAATTGCACAAGACGCGGCGAAAGTGTTTCAGCCATGAATTTTCCCTCATCGTTGAACCCATCACTGGCTTCATTTGACCTCGAGCCATGGCGCAGCCAGGAAATCCGGACATAATCTGGCACTTTGCAGGCAATATTGCGTCGATTTTGATGGTGCTGGCTTTTTTCGATTCGCACCGATCAACACAACAATCCGTGAGAAATGGCCAAACGCAATTTCCTGCCTTGCTATTCTTCGCCACATCCTGCATAGTACATCTATATCTGTCTTGAACCGTATTCCTGCATGCCAAATCAAACAGGATTCGTTGTCAGCATTGTACCCGAGTCTTTGGTTTGCCCGTGCTCGGAAGGCAGTTCAGCGGTCTTTTTCTCTCTCATGTCCATTGTTGAGGAGCCTCGAATGTCTCTCCTACGAATGCGGCTTCGCTCGGCGTTCACGCTGATCGAACTGCTGGTGGTGATCGCGATCATCGCCATTCTCATCGCGCTCTTGGTCCCTGCCGTGCAGAAAGTCCGCGAAGCGGCGGCACGCACGCAGGCCACCAACCACGCCAAGCAGCTCGGCCTCGCGTGCCACGGGTTCCACGACACGTTCAAGACGCTGCCCGGCAACTGGGAAGGTCGCGGCGGCAAAATCGCCAGCTTGCACTTCTGGATCCTGCCCTTCATCGAGCAGACGCCGTTGTACAACCTCGGCTTGACAACTTCCACCGTGTATCCTCACGACCTCGTTGCGCTTCGTTCGGCCGTCATCCCGATCTTCCTCGACCCGCGCGACACCACGACCGCCGCCGGCATCGGAGTCGGCGACTGGGCGGCTTCCAACTTCGCCCAGAGCCACTCGGTGTTCGGACGCCCCGGCGTCGACTGGATTGCGAAGCGCACCCTGGTCGGCATCACGGACGGCACCTCGAACACCATCGCGTTCGCCCAGAAATACGGTCGCTGCGGCAACGAGGGATCGCTGTGGGCCCATGGCACCTGGAACTGGCCCTGGATGTCGCTCTTCGCCATCAACGCCAACGGCAGCCCGCCGCAGAGCGCCCCGACCCAGGCGAACTGCAACCCCCAGGGCACCCAGGCCTTCACCACGTCCGGCTCCGTCGTCGCGCTGTGCGACGGCAGCGTCCGCAACGTTTCCACGTCCGTTTCCGCCGCCTCGTGGCAGGCGGCCTCTTGGCCGACGGACGGCCTGAACGCCTCCACCAACGACTTCTAGTCGATTTGCTCTCGAACCCTCCTGGAATCCGGCAGAAGATGTCTTCTGCCGGATTTCTTACTTTCGACTCCCTGGCAGGACTCCCCACCCATGAACGCGCCTCTCCTGATTCGCAACCTTGCCGCTTTGTCCGCTCTCTCGCTCGCGTTGCTCCTCGTCGCAGGCTGCGGCGGCAATCCTGCGGACGCTCGTGTGATCGTCACCGGCACCGTCATGTACAAGAACCAAGCGCTGACCAGCGGCACGGTCAAGTTCTACAACGCGAAATCGGAGCAGATCAGCTCCGCCAACCTCCAGGCCGACGGCGTCTTCAACGCCACCGACATCCCCATGGGCGACATCAAGGTCACCGTCGAAACCGCCGGCAACTCCATCGGCATTAGTGGCGGCAAGGCGCCTCTCAGCACCCCGCCCATGCCCGGTGAAACCCCCGCGGGCAAGTCCATCGCCATCCCCGCCAAGTACAAGGCGGTCGAGACCTCCGGCTTGAACTACAACATCTCCGCCACCAATAAGAAGATCGAAATCAAGCTCGACTGACCGAGGTCTCAAGCATCCCGCTCCACCGCCAGGCCGTGCTGCAAGCAGCACGGCCTGTTTTCGTTTCGTGATTGCTCCGCCCGCGGCCTTGAAGGATAATGCCCTCCCAACCTTCTCGTTCCACAAGGGAGTCCCTCATGCTTGCACCCTTCAGGACCACGCACCGTTTCCAGGGAATCGCCGCCACCTTCTGCCTGCTCGCCCTGGCGCCGCTGCTGCACGCTCAGGAGACGCAGCCTGACGCCATCAAGGGGCTGCGCGTCTACTCGGCGGGGCACAGCTTCCATGTCTTCATGCCGCAGATCCTGACCGACATCGCCAAGAAGGCGAAGGTCGACGGCCACGTCCCGGTCGGGCTGTCGCCCATCGGCGGCTCGCGCGTCATCCAGCATTGGAACGTGGCCGACGACAAGTTCAAATCCAAGGAATCGCTCAAGTCCGGCAAGGTCGACGTGCTGACGCTGTCGCCCATCCACTTGCCCGACGAAGGGATCGAGAACTTCGCGAAGCTGGCCCTGGAGCACAACCCGATGATCCGCGTCACCGTGCAGGAGAACTGGCTTCCGTTCGACCTCTACGACACCACGTTCAGCAAGCGGCCTGACAAGGTCGACCACAACGCCCCGACCGGCCCGGAACTGCGCAAGCTGCATGCGCAGTACTTCAAGGACATGGAGGCCCACCTCGTTGAACTGAACAAGAAACTCGGCAAGGAGGTGCTGTTCATCGTCCCCGTCGGCCAAGCGGTCATCGCCCTGCGCGAGAAGATCATCGAAGGCAAGGCGCCCGGCCTGAAAACGCAGAACGACCTGTTCACCGACCCGATCGGCCACGCCCGCCCGCCGCTGCAGGCCCTGGTCGCCTACTGCTACTACGCGTCGATCTACCAGCGCAGCCCCGTCGGCCTGCCGATGCCTGCGATCCTGGAATCGACGAAGAATGCCGACCTGAACCGCTTGCTCCAGTAGATCGCCTGGCAAGCCGTCAGCACGCACCCGCTCAGCGGCGTGAAGGCGGACAAGTGAAACAAGGGAGACCGGGAGACACGGAGATCATTGGGATTCTCCTTGTCTCCCGGTCTCCCCGTCTCCTTTTCCCCCTTGTCCCCGCGTACCACTTCTCGGAGCATAACCAGGAACGGCTGCGGGGACTTTTCGTTCCTGTGAAGTTGCCGGCCAACGGGAACGAGGCGTCGCGCATGAGTGTGTTGTTGAGCGTGCAGGGTTTGACCAAGAGTTATGGCCCGCGCCCTTTGTTCGCCGACCTGGCGCTCGACCTGCGCGTCGGCGAGCGTGTCGGGCTGATCGGGCCGAACGGCGCGGGCAAGTCGACCCTGCTCAAGATCCTCGCCTCCCGCGAGGACGCCGACTCCGGCAATCGTTCGCTGCGCCGCTCGGCCCGGCTCGGCTATCTCGCCCAGGACGACACCTTTCCGCCCGGCCTGTCGGTTCGCGACGTGCTGCTGGCGGCCCTCGCCAACGAACCACTGGAGGACTACGAGCGCGAGACGCAGGTCGCCATCACGCTCACGCAGGTCGGCTTTGACAATCCCGACCAGCAGGCCAGCATCCTGTCCGGCGGCTGGAGCAAGCGGCTGTCGCTGGCGCGCGAACTGGTCCGTCGGCCCGATCTGCTCCTGCTCGACGAGCCGACCAACCATCTCGACCTGCCTGGCATCGTCTGGCTGGAACGGCTGCTGCGCGACGCGTCGTTCAGCTACCTGGTCGCCACCCACGACCGGGCTTTCCTCCGCGCCGTCGCCGACGAGGTCATCGAGATCAGCCGTGTCTACCCGGCCGGCTACTTCCGCGTCGCCGGCGGCTACGACGATTTCAACGACCGCCGCGAGTCGTTTCTCGAAGCCCAAGCGAAACAGATGGAATCGGTCGCGAACCAGGTCCGACGCGAGAACGAATGGCTGGGCCGCAAGGCCGCCGCCCAGACGCGCAAGGCCAGTTCGCGCGTGGAGGACGCCGCTCGCCGCCGCGAGGAACTCGGCGAGCTGAAGTACCGCACCAATTCCGCCGGCGCCGCTGGCATCGACTTCGTCTCAACGGGCCGGCAGACGCGCAAGCTGCTCACCGCGAAGAACATCTCCAAGAGCCTCGGCGGCGAGAACTCGCCACGTCGCCTGCTGTTCTCCAACCTCGACTTGATGCTCACCCCCGGTGTGAAGCTCGGCCTGCTCGGCGCCAACGGCAGCGGCAAGAGCACCCTGCTCCGCGTCCTCGCTGGGCTGATCCCCTCCGACACCGGCACCATCGCCAGAGCCGAAGGGCTGCGCGCGATCATGTTCGAGCAGGGCCGGGTGAACCTCGACCAGACGACCACGCTGAAACGCGCCCTCTGCTCCAACGGCGACACGGTCATGTACCGCGAAAGGCCCATGCACGTCGCGGCCTGGGCGAAGAAGTTTCTCTTCGCCGCCGACCAGCTCGACCTTGAAATCAGCGCCCTGTCCGGCGGCGAGCAGGCCCGCGTGCGCATCGCGCAGTTGATGCTGCAGCCCGCCGACCTTCTCTTGCTCGACGAGCCGACGAACGACCTCGACATTCCCGCGCTGGAGGTGCTGGAGGAAAGTTTGGCCGAGTTCCCCGGAGCGGTGATTCTGGTGAGCCACGACCGCGACTTGATGGACCGCATCTGCACCGAGGTCGTCGGCCTCGACGGCGTCGGCGGCGCGCCGATGTTCGCCAGCCTGGACCAATGGCTCGCCGCCCACGAACGCGCCGCCATCGAGGCCGCCAAGCCCGCGAAGGAGGAGCCGAAGCCCGCCGCCAAGCTGAAGAAACTGAGCTTCAAGGACCAGCAGGAACTCGACGGCATGGAGGCGGTGATTCTCGCCGCCGAGGAGACCGTGACGAAGCGACAGGCAACCGTCGAGAAAGCCGCGACGGCGAGCCACCTCATCCTCAGCGATGCGTGCAAATCACTGGAGGAAGCCCAGCACGCCGTCGAACGCCTCTACGCCCGCTGGCAGGAACTCGAAGCCAAACGGGGGAACTAACCGCAGAGACGCAGAGACGCAGAGAAAGACAGGGAGACAGAACAAGTGTCACCAAGCCCCAGGATGAGCGAAGCGATTCCTGGGGGTGATACGGCACAAGATGCCGACCCCCACCAATCGCGTTGCTCATGGTGGGGCTTGGCAACACACTCCCTGTCTCCCCTTCTCCTTGTCTCTCTTCCCTCTGCGGTTAGCTCCGGTTTTCCATCTCAAGTCCTGCGCGGATGTTCTCCCAGCGTCGTCGCATCGCCCGTTTCGACGCCGGTCCCGCGAGCAGCTCGAAGCCGCAGCTCCAGTGCCAGAGCATGCTGGCGCTGTTGCCATCGATGAACGTGGTCCAGAGGTCGCGGTAGCCCATGTCCAGCAATTCACGGGCCGCCCGTTGCAGCAGCGCGGTGCCGATCCCCTCGGCGCGGAACCAATGGCTCGCGAAGACCCACGTCAAATGCGGCTGGCCGTCGCCCGGCGACAAGTCGGGCCTCGGTTCGGTCCAGTGGTAGCTGCTGCTGATCTTCGGATCCCCGCCCGGCAGCAGCGTGAGGAAGATGCCCCCCGACAGGCCGCGCTCGTCGACCGACTCCGTGACGAAGCTCGCTCGCCGCAGCCACGGGCCGTCGCCGCCGACCACGGTCTTCATCAGGCTGGCACGCGACGCCTTGGCCCGGTCGTCGTCGCTCAGGCTGCCGTAGGGTTGCGTGTCGTGGAACGCCCCGCAAAAGACGCTGACCAACGGCTCGAAGTCGCTGTCTTCGTAGGCTCGCAGCGTGTGGCTTGGCAGCGTCTCGGCTGGCATCGCGCCGAGGAAGCGGGCCAGGTCGAGTCGGGCGTGGTGGAACTTCGGCCGAGGCGACAGCAGGGCGTGGCCTTTGATGTACTCGTACCTGTACGCTGGGTTGCGGGGCAGGCGGAAGAACTCGTCGAGGCTCATCAGCAGCTTGATCGCCGGCATCCACTCGTCGCACATGACCGCGTCCTCCCCCCGCCCCGAAGTGGCCAGAATGCACGTTTCATTGTAGCGTAGGCATAGCTTCTCCAACGCGGAAAACACGACGGAACACGCCATGAAAGTCGGCTTCGCTGGGTTCGCGGGTTCGGGCAAAAGCACCGTCTTCCACTGGCTGACCGGCGTCGCCCCCGACCCGTCGCGCGCCCAGCAGGGGCAGCTCGCCAAGCCCGCCATCCCCGACGCCCGACTCGATCAGCTCATCGAGAAGTTCAACCCCAAGAAGCAGGCCTTCGCCCAGCTCGAAGTGCTCGACACCCCCGGCCTGATGCCGACCGAACGCCGCGACAACCCGCGCCGCCTCTCCCTCATGCGCGACGCCGACGGGCTGATCGTCGTCCTAACCGGCTACACCGCCGGCAGCCTAGCCGACGAGCTGCGCCGCTTCCGCGAGGAGTTGATGTTCGCCGACCTGGACGTGGTGCTGACGCGCATCGACAAGGTGAAGGACATCCTGCGGAAGCCGCGCCCCGCCAAGCAGAAGGAGCTGGACCA
This sequence comes from Planctomycetia bacterium, assembly GCA_043720335.1. Taxonomy (GTDB): domain Bacteria; phylum Planctomycetota; class Planctomycetia; order Gemmatales; family Gemmataceae; genus JAYSSW01. Next base: position 1,755 of record JAYSSW010001053.1, on the reverse strand, counting down.
GGCCGAGATGGACCTGCTGAAGCGCATCGCCGAGACGCTCGAAGGCGGCCAGAGCGTGTCGGTGCTGGGGCTGCGGGACGAGGAGGAGAAGTCGATCCGAAGCTTCCAGTTCCTCACGCTGAAGCCCGAGCTGGTGCTGGTGAACATTGGCGAGGACCGCATCGGCAAGCCGCTCCCCGACGACCTGCTCGCGCTGGCCCCGACCGCGCTGCAAGCGCCTGCCAAGCTGGAGATGGAGCTGGCCGAGCTGTCCGAGGAGGACCGCCAGGCCTTCATGCAGGACCTGGGGCTGACCGGCTTCTCGCGCAGCGACGTGCTACGCGGCATCTTCTACGGCATGAACATGATCGTCTTCTTCACGGTCGGCGAGGACGAGTGCCGCTCCTGGGCCATCCGCAAGGGCTGCACGTCGCAGGAGGGCGCCGGCGCCATCCACACCGACCTGTCGCGCGGCTTCGTCCGCGCCGAGGTCGTCAGCTACGACGACTTCAAGAAAGTCGGCTCGATGAAGGAAGCCAAGAGCCACGGCGTCTACCGCCTGGAGAGCAAGACCTACCTCGTCCAAGACGGCGACATCATGCACATTCTGGCGAGCACGTGATTTCCTAGATTGCTGCTTGCTGCTATCAGGATGTGTTTCTTGTCGATTTTCAAAGCAGTCAGGCAACACACACCGTGAAGCCAAGTATCAACATTTTGCACGATGCAACACGGAGATCGCGTCAGTTTCGCTTCTTCACGAATTTTTCCAGCGAATGGTTGGACAATAGTAATTACGTCACCACTCAGTTGCGAGGAGTTCCCAATGTCTGAACATGAAAGTGAACTCAGAAAGAGCTTAGCTGCAGCGTATTCGGCCCCAGAATCGCTCGCAGTTGGCAAGGCGGAACTGATGAGACTATCTCAACGGTCTGCAATGGCGATTGCATACCGAAGTGTATTGCGCGCAAAACCGTTGTTTACTCCCTATCCTGATGATGCGCAGCGAGAAATCGTAAATCAAGTTTTCATTCAATCTCTGGATTTTGTGCGGCGATTCATTGCTGACGAAGAAATGAACAGAGGCAATCAAGAAACACTCGAAACCGCGTCGCGGCAGGTGTACGAACACGGAGTCAGATCGGGGAAAATGGTTGCTTTTGCTCTATCTGAGCTTGTCTCGGGAGTTGGCTACTCCTCAGCGGACGATGCCGAAATGGTGATTTCCTGCGCGGCAACTGCTTTGATGACCAGTATACAGGACATGCCGATGCGCGAGGAAGAGCGATGTGTCAGTACCGAGAAAATGTTAAAAGGGCAGGTAAACGACATTGGATTGAGTGAGGGGCGGGATGCTGCTGCCTCTGATTATGAAATGGCAATTAAGTTGAACCTGGGCAGCTATCCTGGAATCGGTGGACCAATCGATCCGACTGAAATAGGGCAATTCGGAAGTCTTTGGCAGGATCAAGTTCCCGCCTGGTACAAATGATCGACCGCACATTTTTGCATCGATCGCAACTTTCAACCATCTAACGATTTTTTCGATTTTCAAATGATCGGTAGCTACGCTCAGTCATTGCCGATGAATTGAATCTCTCACCCCAGCACGCTGACCTTGCCGGTGGCGCCGTCGACGCGGAGGCGTTGGCCGGTCTTGAGGCGGCGGTGGACGTCGGGGATGCCGGCCACGGCGGGGAGGCCGAATTCGCGCGCCACGATCGCGCCGTGCGACAGGACGCCGCCGGTCTCCATCACCAGCCCCTTGGCGTTGAC
>JAYSSW010001052.1:0-5649 GCA_043720335.1 Planctomycetia bacterium | reverse complement strand
GCTGCTCGACCTGCTGCCTGCGGACGTGGTCGAAGCGCATGCGTGCTTCCGCAACCTGCGCAACCTGGAAGTGTCGCCGATCACCAGCGTGCATTGCTGGTTCGACCGGCCCGCGACACACCTGCCCCACATCGTGCTGATGGACAGCGTCGGGCAATGGGTCTTCAACCGGGGCGAGGTCGCGCCGGGCGAGTTCTACCTGCAAGTGGTAGTCAGCGCCGCCCGCCAGTTCCGCGGCCTGGGACGCGACGAAGTCGAACGCCAGGTGGTGGCCGAGCTGCGGAAGCTGCTTCCGTTGCTGGCGCCCGCCCAACTGCTGCGCGCCCGAGTCGTGACCGAACAAGCGGCGACCTTCAGCGCCGTCCCCGGAGTCGACCGCTGGCGCCCAGCGCAGGCGACGCCGATCGCGAACCTGCTGATCGCCGGCGACTGGACCGCGACCGGCTGGCCCGCCACGATGGAGGGCGCCGTCCGCAGCGGCTACCTCGCCGCCGAGACGCTGCTGTCCCGCGCCGGCGCGCCCGAGAAACTGCTGCAGCCCGACCTGGCGTGAGTGCCGCTCACTTCACGCCACTCCAGTCCATGCCGTTCTCGCCCAGCACAACCGTCCGCATCCCGAGATCGCGGCTATCCTCCGCGGCTTCCGCGCTTCCCACGACGACAAGAAACTCGCCGTCGAACTGCCGCTGCAACTGCCTGAGCAGGCCGTACCTCACGCTGCTGACGGGCGACTCGCTCCGGTGCATCGTGCGCCCCAGCAGCGGGCCGAGGGGCAGCGCGTCGGGGCCTTGGCTTTTCGACGCCAACCAGCCGCGCAGCTTGCGGAACGTGTGGCCATCCGCGGGTGCCGCCGGCGCGAGGTACACGACCTGCCACGACTGCTTGTTCAGCGATTGCAGCGATTCAGCCGCGCCCGCTCGCAGCGCGACGGCGTCGGGCGCCGTCTTGCTCCACAGCGACGGTTCCAGATCTGCGAGCGTTTCTTCGAGATCGACCACGACCAGCTTCGACGCCTTTGGCCAAACGAATTGGCGGGCGCTGTCCTCGCTCCCTTTGCGGCGGTCGGCGTCGATCTGCCTGACGCGAATCTCCTGCATCGGCGCCTTGGAATGGCGGGGCCAGTCGACCGACGCCATTCCGTTCGCCCCGGACTTCACCCGCGCGTCGCGCGGCGATTCGCCTGGCGGCAGGATGAGCCGACTGTCAACGAAGACCACGTCCTGCCCGCTCATACGCGGCCCGTAGCTTTCGTTCGGCGGCAGAACGATCTGTGCCAGCGCTTTCGGCGTCTCCTCCTCGTTCGACAAGGTGTCGAGCGCCAAGATGCTGACCGGCGGCGGCGACGGGCGCGGGTACATCCACCACGCCAGCAGACCCAGCAGCACGATGCACGCCAACATCGTCCCCAGCACCAGCCGCCACGGCCGGGGCCGTTCCTTCGACAGTTTCTGCTTGAGCCGATGCGCCAGCGCGTCGGCGTCGATTTTCGGCTTCGGGACGGGCGTTTCGTCGGGCATGGCGAATGCTCCAGCACGCGATGAGGTTGATCGCACCGCTTGGTGCGGCCAGGTAGGAGTCATGGGCAGTCAACACGAACCCGGAGCGCAAGCGATGGGATAGCAGCGAACCATGCTTTCGGAGCAAGCTGCTTCGTTCCGCGTGTCGTCAAGGTATCCCATCGCTTGCGCTCCGGGTTCGTTCAGCGTCTGCTCATTCCTGGCCGAGCGAGATACCTGAGCCGCGTGAGCGCAGCTCGGTCGAGGACACATCGAAGCGGAACCGATCCGGCGGGATCTCCTCGAACAGCGCCACGAACTCCGCCGGCACCGCCGCGTCGCGCATCGACACGCAGTGCCCGTTCGCGTCGACCCGGCATGCGACGAGGAAGCGGCAGCCCTGCGCGCGGATGTCGGCCAGCGCCTGCTGCATCCGCGCCTCGTCGTTGTCATAGTAGCGTGGCGAGACAACACGGAGCGCCGTGTCGGCCCCGACGACGAAGACGGCGCCTGGGAAGCGTCGCGCTTTCTGCACGAAGCGGGGCGCCCGCGTCAGCCACACGGGAGCCTGCCAGCAGAACGGCTGAACGCGGCGACGGACCTCGTCGAAATCGAGATCGGGCTTGTCGACGTTGGCGATGCTCAGCTCGAACGCCGCCGGCATGCCGAGATGCTTCGCCGCGTAGCGCGCGAGGCGAAGGTGGCCTGCGTGCAGCGGGTTGAACGAGCCGGGCAGCAGCGCCGCCGGCTGATCCCAGCGCCTGCTCGGCAGCCATTGTCCATCGAGCGCGATGTAGCTTTCCGTGAATGGCGACGGCGGCGCTTGGCCGTGCGGCGCGAGGCGTTCACCTTCCAGCAACGGGGCGAGCGGCGGGTCGGGCAGGCCGAGCCGCGACGCCAGCGCAGCGAGGACGCAGCCCGCGACCACCGCTTCCTCCTCGGCACGGCTGCGCGCGCCCTTCGCCAAAATGAGCGACCAAGTCGTCGTCACGTCGTCGAGATGGATGCTGATATGGCAACGGTGATCGCCCTTCTTCGGGCAGTCGCTGGCGAGGCTCGCGGTGCAGCCCAGCCCAAGCACGCGGTCGCTGGGGCACAGCCAACGGCCTCGTTCGCAGGCTCGCCGCGCCATCGCCTGGCTGGTCGCTTCGCTGCAAAACGATTCAGGCTGCTGACCGAGGAAGTCGGCGAGTGCTTGCTCGTGGTACGGCACGATGACTTCGAGCAGCGTGCGCGAGCCGCCGGGGACCAGCAGGAGCTGCGCTGCCGCCAGGCTGCCGCCGCCGGTCAGCGCCAGGACGCAGCGGACCGGCGACTGGTGGAAGCGGGCGATCCAGGCGTGCAGGGCGGCGTCCATGGAAGATGTTTCAGGCGAACGGCCGGTGTGAGCCGGCTGGTGGAACTTTCAACCGCTGCATGGTTCTACCAGCCCGCTCACGCAGGCCGTTCGCTGATGCGACGCACTACAACCCCACGAGGTCGCGTTCCATCGCTTCGAGCACCGCCAGCGTCTCCGGCGCCGTGTCGGCGGCGCGCAGCTCGTCGGCGAAGGTCGGCTTCAGCATCAGCCGCGACAGCCGGGCCATCACGCGCAGGTGGGTCTTGTGGTCGCGGCAGGCGACCAGGAAGAAGAGGTCGGTCAGGCCGCCGGCGCCCGCGCTGAACGGGATGCCCGACGCGGTTCGGCCGTAGGCGATCAGCGCCTCCGCCTGCGCCTTCTCCGACAGCGGGCGGATCGGATGCGGGATCGCGACGCCGTTGTTGAACGCCGTCGAACCCATCTCCTCGCGCTGCTTGATCGCGGCCAGCAGCGCGTCGGCGTCGTACATGCCCCACGACTGCTCGGCCAGCTTCGACAGCTCGCGCAGCACCGACCCCTTCGTGCCCGCGCGCAGCGGCACGGCGGTCGTCGTTTCCGACATCAACGACGACACCAGCAGCGGTTCGCTGGTCATCGTCGCGGCGGGATGCTGCTCCAGCGCGAGCAGTTCCTGCTCGGTGTAGGCGTGCATCTGCGACTCGATCCAGTGGTTGATCTCCGCTGAGGAAAAACGCCACTTCGCGCCGACCTTCTGGCCGGGCAGATGCCCGCGGCTGGCCATCTTCGCCACTTCGCGCGCGTCGCGCTGCAGCAGCGAGGCCAACTGCTCCACATCCATGCTTTCATGTTCCATGACGTTCACCCTTCGAGGAAAAACCGAACCGCGAACCGATTGCAAGACGCCGTGTCCGCGCTCGCCGTAGGCGAGCGGCTAAACGGGGGGCTATTCCTTCTCGTGCGACAGCAGGCCGGGCAGGTCGAAGCCGCGGCCGTCCTTGAGCAGCTGGAGCCGCGCCTGCGTCGTTTGGCCGAGGCCGTGCAGGCGGATGAAGCCCTGGGCGGCGTCGTGGTCGAACTGGTCGCCCGTCTCGTAGGTCGCCAGCTTCTTGCTGTACAGGCTGTAGTCGCTCTTGCGGCCCACGACCATCGCCTTGCCCTTCATCAGCTTCATGCGGACCACGCCGGTCACGAAGCGCTGGCTGCTGGCGACGAACGCGAACAGGTCCTGGTGGAAGCCGCTGAACCACAGGCCGTTGTAGATCAGGTCGGCGTACTCCTGCGACACCAGCGTCTTGAAGCGGGCGGCCTGCTTGCTCAGGCACAGCGATTCCAGCTCGCGGTGGGCGTCGTGCAGCACGACCGCTGCGGGGGCCTCGTACAGCTCGCGCGACTTGATGCCGACCAGGCGGTTCTCGACGTGGTCGATGCGGCCCACGCCGTGCCGGCCGGCGATGAGGTTGAGCGTCTCGATGAGCGGCACGCCGTCCATCTTCTGCCCGTTCAGGCCGACCGGCTTGCCAGCTTCAAATTCGATCTCGACGTACTCCGGCTCGTTGGGCGCCTTCACCGGGTCGGTGGTCCAGGCGTAGGCCTCGGCGGGGGGCTCGTCCCACGGGTCTTCCAGCACGCCCGCCTCGCAGCTTCGGCCGAACAGGTTCTGGTCGATGCTGTACGGGCTTTCGAGCTTCGCTTCGACCTGGATGTTGTGCTTCGCCGCGTACTTGATCTCCTCGTCGCGGGTCCACTTCCACTCGCGGACGGGGGCGATGATCTTGAGGTCGGGGGCGAGGGTCTGGAAGGTCACGTCGAAGCGGACCTGGTCGTTCCCCTTGCCGGTGCAGCCGTGGGCGACGGCCTTGCAGCCCTTCTCGCGGGCCACGTCGACCATCAGCTTGGCGATGAGGGGGCGCCCCAGCGCGGTGGCGAGCGGGTACTTGCCTTCGTACAGGGCGCCGGCCATCAGCGACGGCCAGACGAAGCAGTCGACGAAGAGGTTGCGGGCGTCGAGCGTGACGGCTTCGACGGCGCCGGTCTTGATCGCCTTGGCCTTGATGCGTTCGATGTCGTCGCCTTGGCCGAGATCGACGGTGAAGGCGACCACGTCGAGGTCGTACTTCTCGCCGAGCCTGGGACCATGACGGAGGTGTCGAGACCGCCGCTGTAGGCCAGAACCACACGATCACGCGCCATCGTTCGTCGTCTTTCTTGGTAGAACAGGGGAGACCGCCCCGCCCTGCGCGGGGCGGTCGCCATCGTCCGTGGCGTGTCATTTTAGCGGACTGTCATTTTCGGAACAGGCCCCAAGCATGTCAACACCAGTGCGGCTTGTCCTGCCCGCCCAGATTCACGCGGAGATGGTGCAGCACGCGCAGTCGGAACTGCCGAACGAGTGCTGCGGCATGCTGGCGGGCCGGTTGTGCGTGGAAAGCGGATTGTGCCGGGTGGAGCAGCGCTACCCACTGGTGAACGAGCTGGCAAGCCCGCGCGCGTACCGCTCGGATCCGCGCAGCATGTTCGACGCGGAGAAGGCGAGACGGTTGGCAGGGCTGGAATTTGTCGCGACCTACCATTCGCACCCGACCTCGGCAGCCATTCCAAGTGCTACCGACCTGGCGCAGAACTACAGCCCCGACGTGGCGTGCTTCATCCTCGGCATGCTGGACGAACCGCCGACGCTGCGAGGCTGGTGGCTGACGGAGAGCGACTACCGCGAAGCGGAGTGGGAAGTGGTGTGAACGGGAATGTTTAGCCGCTCGCCTACGGCGAGCGCGGACACGACACCTTGCCGCGAATCAGATGGTCGCGTGGCGCCAAGTCCGCGCTCGCCGTAGG
>JAYSSW010001051.1:0-2665 GCA_043720335.1 Planctomycetia bacterium | reverse complement strand
CCCCGCCCCTCTCCCCCCGCGTTTCCATGCTTCGCGAGATGACAAGACTCTGAAGCGGGGGGAGAGGGGAGAACATTTCCCACGTTCGCCAAAATCAGATCCCCCCCGGCGCGGCGTGCTTTTTCAGCCAGTCGAACACTTCGCGGTGCCAAAGCTGCGAGTTGCGAGGCCGCAGCACCCAGTGCCCCTCGTCGGGGAAGTTCAGGAAACGCGAAGGCACCCCCTGACGCTGCAAGGTCGTGAACAGCTGGATGCCCTCGCTGACGGGCACGCGGAAGTCGAGGTCGTTGTGGATCACGAGCATCGGCGTCTTGTACTTGCCGAGGTTGGCGGCGAGGCGGTGCGGCGAGTGCTTCTCGTAGGACGCGCGGTTCTTGCCCCAGGGCGGGCCGCCGTGCTCCCACTCGTCGAACCAGATCTCCTCGGTGGTGGCGTACATGCTCTCGAAGTTCCAGACGCCGCAGTGGGTGATGAGGGTCTTGAACTTGTTGTTGTTGACGGCGAACCAGTTCATCATGTAGCCGCCGAACGACGCGCCGGCGGAGGCCATGCGGTTGTTGTCGATCCAGGGCTGCTTCTCGAGGTAGTCGAGGCCGAGCATCAGGTCCTGGTAGCACTTGCCGCCCCAGTCGGCGCTGATCTCGTCGACGTACTGCTGGCCGAAGCCGGTGCTGCCGCGCGGATTGGGCAGGGCGACGACGTAGCCCTGGGCGGCCCACAGCTCCGGGTTCCAGCGGAAGCTCCAGCCGTCCTCCCACGCCCCCTGCGGCCCGCCGTGCACGAGGTACACGAGCGGCCATTTCTTCTTCGCGTCGAAGCCGGGCGGCTTGAGGATCCACATCTGCATCGGCACGCCGCCCGCGCCCAGCACGTTGACCGATTCGGGTCGGGGCAGGTCAAGCGTGGCGAGCAGCTTCGTGTTCGCCTGGCTGACGTTTCGCACCGCGAAGTCCTCGGTGTTGCTGACCATCACCTCGTTGGGGTGCGTCATCGCCGCCCGCGCGAAGGCGTACTGCCGGCCGTCCCTGCTGACGGTCAGGCTGCTGTTGTGGTGGTGGCTGATGAACGTGAGGCGCGGCGAGCCGGCCGGGTCGCTCATGCGGGCCGCGAAGTAGAAGACGCGCCCCTTGTCGTCGGAAGCGAAATAGATCGCGTCGTTGTCGGGCAGCCAAATGAACGTGTCGACCGACCCCTCGAACTCCGTCGTCAAGCGGCGCGGCGTGGCGTAGACGAGCTTCTCCTTGGTGTCCTTCAGATCCTTCACGTCCTTGCCGTCCTTCTTCGCCTGCTTCGCGGGCGGATCGACCTTCGCCTTGGCGGCGACCTTGCCTCGCGTGGCGAGCAGGTCGAGGCTTTCGGTCGGCAGCACGTAGAGGTCCCAGCGGTCGGCCTCGAAGCCCTTGCGCTTCTGGGCGCGGTAGGCGAACCACTTGCCATCGAACGAGAACTGCGGCGCGCTGTCGGCGGCGTGGTTCTCGCCGGTGATCGTCTCCCACTTCTTCGAGCCGGTCACCGGGACGCGGCACACGTCGTGGTCGGTGTTCCACGCCTCGTTCCTGGCGGGGACGGCGGTGAAGTAGAGATGTCGGCCGTCGGGGCTGAAGGTGAAGTCGTCGCCGATGGAGAAGGTGGTCGAGGTCGGGTAGGCGTCGCGGTCGCCGGGGGTCGCGTCGCGCGGCTCGCCCGCCTTGCCGTTGGAGTAGGAGACGACGAACAGGTGCTGGCGTTTGTTCTCGACGTACTCGTCCCAGTGGCGGAAAAAAAGCCGGTCGGCGATGCGGGCCTTGACGGGGTTCTTCTCGTTGTCGTCGATGCGTTGCTTGTTGAGGGCGTCGGACTCCTTGAACGGCTTGTCGGAATGTTCCGGCCAGACCGCCGAGACGAAGGCGATCATCTTGCCGTCGCGTGACCACAGGCCTGTCGAAGCTGCGGTGCTGATGGTGGTGAGCTGGCGCGGCTCGCCGCTGGCGAAGTCGATGGCCCAGAGCTGGCTGGACCCGCTGCGCGACGACTCGAACAGGATGGTTTGGCCGTCGGGGCTCCAGCGCGGATGGCGGTCGCTCTTGGCGGCGCTGGTGAGTTGTTTCGCTGGAATCTTCGGGTCGGTCGAGGCGAGCCAGAGGCGCGACACCGACTTGTTGCCTTCGAGGTCGACGTCGCCGACGGAGTAGACGACCCATTTGCCGTCCGGGCTGATCTGCGGGTCGGCGACGCGCTTGAAGCGGAACAGGTCGTCGACCTGCATCGCCCTGGGCTTCTCGTCCTCCTTGGGGACGACCTTGTCGTCCTTCTTGGGAACGACTTTCTCGCCCGGCGAGGGCGTGGTTTTCTCGCCCCCCTGCGCGACGAAGGGGGCGAGGAGCATGAGCAGAAAAGCAAGGCGGAGCATCGCTGTTCCTTTCGGTGTTGAAGGGGATGCTTCCAGTTTGCCGAGGCGTGGGCGGGATGCAAGGGGGAATCCGCTGGAAAACGGCAAAAGACCCACTAGGAAGACGCCATGAACATCATCCTGGCCTGCCCGGCCCCGAAAGGCTCGCTCGCGGGGAACCGCGTGACCGCGGAGCGCTGGGCGAGGCTGCTCCGCGAGACCGGGCACCGCGCCCGCATCGTCGACGGCTGGGACGGCCAGCCCTGCGACCTGCTCGTCGCCCTGCACGCCACGCGC
>JAYSSW010001050.1:0-2666 GCA_043720335.1 Planctomycetia bacterium | reverse complement strand
GCCGCCGCTCTCGCGGCGGCCCGGCGAGGCTTTTTCGTTTTAGCCATGGACCGAGCGCGACCGGCCGTTCTTCAAGTCGCGCAGCAGGTCCTCGACCGTTTCGACGCGGTCGAGGATCGTTGCGCCGCCCCACGCGCGCACCTCCCGGGGATAGTCCGAGGTGAGCGTGTTGACGAGCCGCTCCACCCACTGCTCCCCGTGCTGCACCTGGTGCAGCTTCGAGAAGAGGCCGAACAGGACGCAAAGGCCAAAGGCCACCAGGCCGGCCAGCAAACTCACCAGACTTTGGGTCACCGACTTGGCATGCTGGCTGTCCAGGATGATTGCCAAGACCGTGCCCATGAAACAACCTCCGCAGCATGCCACCACGAGGACCAGCCCGCGAAAGGCCCGCAGTCGCCGTGCGCTTCGGAGCGAGAGATGCGCCTCCAGCAGTTCGTCCACCAGCAGCCGGATCCGCTTGGCATGGGCTCGTTGCCGCGATTCGGCGGGCCTTCCTCGCGAAGGCGGCTCGTCCTCGCACACCTCGACCTCGATCTCCTCGGCAACGAGCTCCGCTTCTCGCCTCTCCGCGACGTGGGAGCGCTTCAACAGATCACCCAGCCGGTCCGCCATTTGGTCCGCTGTCGCGGGCCGGTCGCGCGGCTCCGGCTCCACGCACGCGGCCAGCAGCGCGATCTGCCCTTCGGGCACCCCCTGTTCCGCCAGCCGCTTCGGCCACTGCATCCCGCTGGGCGCCGGCGCGTCGAGGTGCCCCGTCAGGAACTGGTACCAGACCACCCCCAGCGCATGCACGTCGTCCTGCGTCGCCGGCGCTTCGCCCCGCACCTGCTGCGGCGACGCGTAGAGCGGCGTGTGCGAGCCGCGCAGCGAAGTGCCCTCCATCGGGGCCGCTGACCTGCCGCGCGTCGAGCCGCCCGCCGGGCGCGCCACGATCCCGCCGATGCCGAAGTCCGCGACCCGGAGCAGCATGCTGCCGTCCGGCGCGGGCTGGACCAGGATGTTGGCCGGCTTCAGGTCGCGGTGCACGATGGGGGGCGACTGGGCATGCGCATGGCCGACGATCCCCGCCAGCCGCCGCACCACCCGCGCCACGTCGTCGGCGCTGGGCGGCGGCGAGGCCGCCCGCCATTCGAGGATCAGCCCGGCCAGGTCGCCCCCGGCCACGAACTCGTACTCCAGGCACGGCGGATCGACCGACAGGTAGGTGTGCCGCAGCTGGACGATCCCCGGATGGGCGCCGTGCCGCATGACCCGGTCGAGCACGGCCGCCTCGTGGCGCAGCCACCTCGACGCCTGCGGATCGAGGCAGAACTTGAGCGCCACCGGCGCCGCGCTTGGCAGCAGCGGATTGCGGGCCTTCCAGACCTCGCCGAAGCCGCCGACGCCGAGCAGCTCGACGAGGACCAGGTCGATCCCCGGCAGCGGACGGTCCCCCGCCGCGAAGCGGGGCAGCCGCGTCGGCAGGAAGGCCAGCAGGTCGCTGGCGCGCTGCAGCTTCAGGAACGGCGGGATGGTCGCTCCGCGCGGGTCGCTGGGGCGGCGCAGGCTGCGGCGGACCTGCGACGGGAGCAGCGTCAGGTACGCCGCCGCCTGCTCCTGCACGAGCGCCGGTTCGCCCCCCAGCAGCCGGCCCGCCACCTTCCCGGCCAGTTCCGCCGCCTTGCGCATCGACAGGCCGGCCACCTCGGCCAGGACGCCGCGCAGCGAGCCGGGCACACGCGCCTCGGTCCGTCCCTAGATCCCCTCGGCGACATTCGTCCAGATCTCCGCGTCGTCGAGGCCGCCCGCGTCGCCGCCGAAGTCGAGCAGCTCGCAGACCACGGTGAAGAACCACTCCATGGGAGCCTCCGGAAACGGGCAACAGGGACGGCGCGCGGCCCGCCGCGGCTGCGCACGAATGGATCGAAGTGGAAAGGGACGGTTTCCCAATTTGGGAAACTTCCCCGGTTGGGAAATTATTACCGGCTCGCCATCGGTCTTGCAAGGTTGGGAGCCGCCGGAAATGGAGAAATCGCAGCACACGGCCGCCTACCGCCGCCTCGTGGAGACGCTGCGCCTGGCGCGGGAGCGGGCCGGGCTGACCCAGGAGGAGGTGGCGAAGAAGCTGAAGCTGTACGGCTCGTTCCTGTCGAAATGCGAGTCGGGCGAGCGCCGCGTCGACGTCGTCGAGCTGGCAGCGCTCTGCAAGGCGTACCAGGTTCCGCTCGCCGACTTCCTCACGGAGGCGGGGCTGCTGTGAGCGGGAATCGATGGCTGCAATTCTGACGCTCGCATCGAAGCGCAGCAACGCCGCAACCGCTGCTGCGCCAGCCCAGCGGCAAGCGCAGCAGCGGGATCAATTCAATGGCCGAACACCTGGCAGAGCACCTGCCGCTGCTGGTGAGGAAAAAGATGGCGGTAGCGTCGGCGCTGCACCTCGGTCTGGTGCCCCATGAACTCGTCGATGAATCGCTGGTCCACCCCCTTCGCGGCCAGGTTGGACGCGAACGAATGGCGAAGCACATGCCATCCCTTCAGCACGGCCCATTTCGATCCCTTGACCGTCCGGGTGAACTGAATCCAGGCGTCGTCCACCGTGGCGGAGATCACCGGCACCGCCGTTCTGGCTTCGGCAGCCTCCTTGCCGGAGTTCGGCTTCTGGCCGAAGAGGTGGTGCCCGCCAG
>JAYSSW010001049.1:0-2666 GCA_043720335.1 Planctomycetia bacterium | reverse complement strand
GCGTCGCGGCTAAACGGGAACCGCGCCCACGCGGGTTTCCCTTGGTTCGGCCGTCCTTCGCGATTATACTCGGTGGCTGCCTGGCGCTTCGCCGGGCGATCCGATCCGTCTCTCCTGGAGCATCCCTCATGAAGCAACGCATCCTCCTCGCCGCTGGCCTGCTGCTGCTGGCGGCGCTTCCCGTGCTGGCGCAGAAGTATCCCCCGGACGTGGACAAGGCACGCATGGCGGTCCGCGCCGCCCTCGACGCGATGGGGGGCAAGGGACAGGGCGACCTCGTCCATGTCCACGACCCCAGGATCCGCAAGAACCTGCCAGGCCACATCTTCGTGATCGTCCGCTTCCGCCAGTTCCCGGTCGCCCGGCAGATCCCCGAAGGGCTGGGCGCCTCCAACGTCTTCGCCGTCGCCAACGACGGCAAGCACGAGCTGCTCAAGGACGCCAAGGCGCTGGAGAAATTCTTCCGCGCTCAGTACCCCGCCGTCAAAAGCGAAGGCGACGCCAAGGCCGCCCTCGCCGCTTGGCTGACGCTGACCCAGGAGTACCGGCAGGACGGCATGTTCAAGTTCGAGGTGCTGGAGAAGGATTTCGGCAGCGACGCCAAGGACCCGTTGACGGTTCGAGGCCGGGCCCTGGTGACGCAGGGGGGCAACGGCGAGATCGCCGCCGAGCTGACCTACGACAAGGAGGGCAAGCTCGCCAAAGCCGTCGAAAGCGACAAGCTCCGCGCCGGCCCGCGCCCCATCTGCCAGGCGACGCTGCTGCTCGACGCCAACCCGCTGGTCCGCCGCATCGCCGAGCAGGACCTCGTCGTCATGGGCCTGGCCGCACGCGGCTACCTCGACGAGCAGCGCGAGAAAGCCTCGCCCGAACTGCGCCGCGAAATCGACCGCGTCTGGCGCATCATCCAGCGCAACGGCTGGTAGGCATTCCCCGCCCACGGAATGCAGTCGGCGGCAACCTCCATGAATTCGTTGAGGAAATGCGATTTTTTGCTTGATTTCATGCCATGCATAAGGCAATCATCTCTGCGGCGACGATGGATCGTCCCTTTTCACGCATCTTTTCAAGAAGTCGTCTCGAACCCATCGCAGCCTCGCGGGCGTCGCCTATTTTCGGGGGTGGGGTCCATTCCCGGCGTCTGCTTGACTGCGTTGTCAGAGGTTGGAATCATGCTGCAAGGAATGTTGGCGAAGCAAGGCAAACCCTTCGGTCTGGTCGGCGTGTGCCTCGCGGCCCTGCTGTTCGCGCCCGGAGCCCAGGGACGCGCCGTCGCACAGGCGGGACAGGGCAAGTTCGTCACCGAAGCCTCGGTGGCCCTCATCAAGCTCATCGATGTCTCGAACACCCAGGGCTTCTCCCTGGAGAACGACCAGTTCTCCATCGGCGGCAGCTGGCTGCGGCAGAGCCAGGCCAACTGGATCCCGCTCTACACCATCAACCTCGTCGGCGGCAAGCAGTACCGCTTCCTCGGCGCCGGCGACGCCGACACCACCGACCTCGACCTGCGCGTCGTCGACGCCAACAACCGCGTCGTCGCCGAGGACGTCGGCACCGAACCGAACGCCATTGTCGGCTTCAACCCGCAGGCGAACGGCAGGTACACCGTCCAGCTCCGCCTCTACGGGTCCAAGAACAACCTCCCCTGCATGAGCCTCGCCGTCGTCATGGCGAAATAGTCCGTCGACGCGAAACCAACGAAGAAACCCCGCACGGCCATGGTGGACCGGGCGGGGCTTTTGTTTTCTTGCATGGGGAACGTCTCGGCCTAGACGCCGAACTTCTCGCGGGCCTTGCGGGCCGCCTTTTCTTTCCGCAGCTTGGCCCGACGGCGCAGCTCGCTCGGCTTCTCGTAGTGCTGGTGGGCGCGAAGCTCTTTCTGCATCCCGCTCCGCTCGATCAGCTTCTTGAAGCGTCGCAGCGCGAGTCCGATGGGTTCCTTGTCGTGGACGCGCATACGCAAGCTCATTCGTCCTCCTTCCGAGGGGCCAACGGCTCTCCATCGAGAGCCAACAAAGGTTCAACACGCGGCCGGCGCGGAATGGCCGCGCCGAGTCTCCCGCTTCAAAGGCAAACCCTAAGTATAGACGATTCTTCCGCCACAGGGTAGAGGGATCGCGAAAAGTTCACGCCGCCGCCGGCTGCCTCACCGCGACGCTCTCCCGCCCCGCGCCCGGCATGCCGATCTCGACCACGTCGTCGCCCGGCTCGGCGCCGAAGTCCCGCGCTAACATCAACCGCAGCGGCAGACGGTCGTCGCCGTCCTCGCGGAACACGACGAAGAAGCCGGGCCGGTCCTGCACGGCACTCACCAGCAACTCCGCCAGCTGAGGCCAGTCGCTGCGCGGCCAGGCGACGCCGGGGAGCAGCGTCGCGAGCCATTCGTTGCAGCGCTGGCCCAGCTGGTGCCGCGAGGGGAGAACGTAGAACGTCGCCATGCCGGGTTCCTTTCGAGGGGCGTCCCCCAAGGAATCGGCCATCCCACCGGCGCAACCACGGCTGCCCGCACGCAATGAGCGGCCCGGCCAACGAGTCGATCCCTCCCCATTCGCACAACCGGAAAAGTCCTCTTGGAAAGCGCGGAGTTTAGCCGCGACGCGCAGCGGAGCGCGGGAACCGCGCGATGATGTTGAACCGTGTCGTCGCGTGGCGACCGCGCTCCACGC
>JAYSSW010001048.1:0-2667 GCA_043720335.1 Planctomycetia bacterium | reverse complement strand
TTTTGCTGTGTATCCTCGTTCCCCGGCTGTCTCCCCGCCAATCGCTTCGCTCATGGCGGGGCTTGGTCTCTTCAATCTGAAATCCACGATCTGAAATCTGCAATCCCCGAAGCTAGCGGTACAGGCCGAACCAGAAGCTGAAGAGCTGGGTCTGGTCGGTGCTGGCCTGGGCGAGGGGGAAGCCGAAGTCGAGGGCGATGGGGACGGGGCCGAGCATCGGGACGGTGATACGGAGGCCGACGCCGGCGGAGACGCGGTAGTTCTTCAGCTCGAACTTGCTCTCGACGGTGCCGGAGTCGATGAAGCCGACGAGGTAGAGCTGGTCGTTGGCGCGGATGGGGAGCTGGTACTCGATGCTGTTGAGGAACATGAACTGCCCGCCGGTCATGAAGCCGTTCTCGCTGGGGCCGACGCCGCGGAACTGGAAGCCGCGGATGCTGCGGAAGCCGCCGGCATAGAAGCGTTCGAAGACGGGGGCGTCGTCGCCGGCCCAGGAGACCTGGCTGCGTGCGGCGAGGACGTGCCGGCCTGAGCCGTCGGGGCGCTGCCAGAGGGTGAAGTAGCGGCTGGCCTCGGCGTTGAGGATCGGGAAGGTGAAGGTGCCGAAGACCTGCTCGTAGGAGAGGTCGAGGATGCCGCCTTCGGTGGGCCGCATGAAGGAGTCGCGGGTGTCCCAGGTGGCGGCGACGCGCGGTGCGGCGATCAGGTTGTTGCCGACGACCGACGTGTAGTCGACCGGCGCCCCGAAGGGGACGTTGGAGACGTTGACGTTCTCCAGGCGCAGGCCGCCGGTGATGGTCCATTCCTTGTTGAGCTGGTGGCCGATGTTGACGCGTCCGCCGGCGCGGCCCTCGGTGTACTCGTTGTAGACGCGGTCGTAGTAGTAGGCGCTGGCGCTGAGGCTGTAGGGGCGGTCGAAGAGGAACGGCTCGCGGAAGCTGACGGTGTAGCGCTGGAGCTGGTTGCCTGGGACCGCCTCGATGCGGAACTCCTGCCCGGCGCCTCGGAAGGCGCGTCCCTCGAGGATGTCGGCGAAGCTGGTAGGGAAGCGGAAGAGGTCGAAGTTGCGCTCGTTGAGAACGATGCTGCCGACGATGCCGTTGTCGGAGTTGACGCCGGCGCCAAGCATGAGGCTGCCGGTGTGGGTCTCCTTGACCTGGACGAGAATGTCCTTGATGGGGCTGTTCCCCTCCGGGTCGATGACGGTGACGGTGGGGCGGATGCCCAGCTCGGGGTTGCTCTCGAAGATGTTGAGGCGGGCCAGGTCGCGCTCGGCGATGCGCAGCTCGGGGTAGCGGAGGGTCTGGCCTGGGTAGAGGCCGAGCACGCGGCGGATGACGCGGTCCTGCGTCACGTCGTTGCCGATGATGACGACCTGCCCGACCTGGGCGGGGGGGCGTTCCTCGACCTGGTACTGCACGCGGACGACGCCCGGCTCGTTGGGGACGGTGGTGACCACCTTCTGCACGTTGAGCAGGTTGCCGCGCCAGCCGCCGTAGTCGGTCAGGTTGCGCACGTCGCCGCCGATCTTGCCCTCGTTGTAGTACTCGTCGCGCTTGGCCTGCATGACCTGCGACAGCTCCTGGCTGGAAAAGGTCTTGGTCCCCTCGACCGTGACGTCCTTGAGGCGGTAGCGCGGGCCTTCGAGGAGGTGGTAGTTGATGTCGACGAACTTCAGGTCGTCCGACAGGTTGATCTCGCGGGACACGCGTACGTTGAGGAAGCCGTTCGAGCGGTAGTACTCCTCGATCTTCTGGCGGTCGAGGTCGACCAGCTCGGGGGTGTAGGTGCCCCCCAGGCCGAAGATCGAGCGGGTCGTGTCGGTCTGCGTGCGGAGCCGCGACGCCGTGGCCAGCTCGCTCTGGCCGCTGAAGGTGACGTTGCGGACCTTCACCAGCTCGCCTTCGGTGATGTTGAAGACGACGCGGTCGTGGCTCTCGTCGAAGCCTTCAACGAGGGTGACGTTGGCGAGCATGTAGCCCTTGCGCTTCAGATGCTCCTGAATCTCGGTGCAGGCGAGCAGGTTGAGCGTGCGGTCGAGCGGCATCCCCTTGCGGATGCGCGTCAGGCCGTCGAGGTCCTTCTCGTTGACGTGCTTGGCGTGGAGGTACTTGACCTCCTTGACGAGGTTCAGGTGCTCGGTGACGACGTAGATGACGTTGAGCCTGCCGTCGGGCGTCGCTTCGGTGCGGACCTGGACCGACTTGAAGAGGCGGGCCTCGCTGAGCCGGTTGACGTCGTCGAACGAGCGGGCGGCGCTGTAGGGCATGCCGGGCTTGGTGTGGATGTACTGCTGGACCTTCTCCGGGGGGACTTGTTTGGCCCCCACGATGAGCACGTCGGCGACCAGGTCGCGTCCGCCGGAGGGCTGCTGGGCGTGGGCGTATCGCAGCGCACTGGCGGAGACCGCCAGGAGCAGCAGGAGCTTGGCCCAGGCCAACGGCAGCTTCGCCGAGAGCATCTTCTTCGTCGCAACGTCCATCCCGATCATGGGGGACTCCTCGGAACCCATCCGTGTGCCGACCGCGCGTAACTCAGGGAGCGGGGGGGATAACCGAGGGGGGAGGAGGTGTCAAGCCGGGATTCAGACGTTCGTCGGCAGCGGCGGGGGGAAAATTGAGGAAATCGGGGCGAATGGAAGCGCGGAGTTTAGCCGCGACGCGCAGC